>DATEVM010000097.1:0-9066 GCA_035281785.1 Patescibacteria group bacterium | reverse complement strand
CTCCCCGGGGGACATTACGCGATGATTACACACAGACCAAGTCAGGAAACTCCATCAGATTCGCAAACGCCAACACGCTCCGCCTCATCGATCAGTCAAAAAGTTGGAACACTCCTGTATGTGATCATTGAAGGCGATATTCACGAAGAAGCGTTCATTCGAGGATTTACTGCACCTTCTTGGGTAGAATATGGACCCGTGCCGATAACGTACTCCATTGAAAACGTATCGGACATCCATATTACACCTCAAGCCTCTATCGAAATTCGAAATCTTTTCGGGAAAGTTGTTACAACTCTTCAAATCGAACCGTTGAATATTTTTCCATATTCAACACGGTCATTCTCAGCTCAACTTGATCGGGTCTGGGGACTGGGACCATACTTTGCGCATCTGACAGTTCCATACGGAACAGGTGGAAAGATTGTAAGCGCTTCGCTCGTGTTCTGGATGATTCCATACCGTCTTCTTTTGGCGGTTATGACGATTCTTCTTACAATAAGCTCCGGTGTCATCGTTATAAAGCGTCATCTTGATTACCGCAACGATATCCGAAATAAACATATTGAAGTTCTCGAGGAGCGTATTCATGATCTCGAAGAGAGGGTGCGTGATCGTTAATGTCATTGACCCGTTCTGCCTATAACCGCAACATTTGTGCGTATCTTGCAATTTTTTGCTTCGCTCTTTTTGCTCTTGTTTGTCTTCTCGGTATAGTAACCGTTAAAAAAGCACACGCTGGTATCACCGACACGGGTATTGATACCGATGCAGGAGAGACCGCATCAACAAATCCGAAAACGCGCACCGTTACCGTGAGCGCCATCGTTCGAAATCAGGTTGCGCCCAGCACTCCCCTCCTTGTTTCTCCCGAAAACGAGGCAACGGTTGGAACGAGCCTTGTTACGTTCATTTGGAAAAAAAGTACCGATGATGTCGGCATCTTGAAGTACCAACTTCATATCGACGGCGCAACGAAGTTTGACAATCTGTATCCACCCGGAGGTTCAACAACAGACTACTCGTTCACCGAACAAGAAACAACATTTGAGCTGGTGCTAAAAAAAGGACTGACCGAGGGAGCTCATACCTGGAAGATACGTGTTTACGATACGAACAGCAACTATAGCGAGTCCGCAACATGGTCGTTCACGATTGACTCAACCTCTCCTATTTTGCTAGTTAAAAGTGTCGGCGGAACGGTTGTCTCAATTTCCGCACAGGATATATCGACCATTCCAACAACACCGATTTCTCTTACAAAAAATAAGCCAGTCGTTTCTGGGACAACAGAATCGAGCACCACCGTAAAACTTGCTATTCTGTTTCCGACAGGACTCCCAACACTGTTGAGTACGACGGCAAAAACAGACGGAGCCTTTTCTTTTACACTTCCCACACTTCCACTCGATACAATCGTTCGACTTCAAATAACAGCTTCTGACTCTGTTGGAAACACCTCGTTTATTGATAGTATTCCCATCATCATTGTTCGCCCAGTCATCAAGATTCCACTACCAATTTCTAAGATACTTCCACCGGAAATTCCAATCATTCCACCAGAAGAAATTCGAGAAGAAATAAAAAAAATAGTGTTACCGTTTGTACCTGAACCAATTGTAGAAATCGTAGACACCGTTATCCCTCTTTCAAATTCCGCGATTGGACTATTGATTCCGCTTCTGCGACTTCTCGCCGTACTCTGGCTCACCGGTGTACCAATCCTCAACTTCACACCCCGGCTTATCACAAAAGCAGCCCATGCTGTTGGCCTATTCCCCTCATGGCTCCTTCCGCCAATACCAGAACACAAACATGGCATTGTCTTTGACGTTGACACTCGGGAACCAATTCCTTTCGCACTTGTGACGGCATTTCGGTTTGTAGGAACAAAATCAGAAGAGATTGTTCGAGAGGCCGTAACGGATGTCTTGGGTCAATACGAAACGCTCCGCTTGCAAACCAAGGGTACATATTCCCTGCTTCCATCGCATCGCGACTACACATTCCCCATCGAAAAGATTGCGCAGCGTTTTTCGGGTGTCTCAGAGGTTTATGTTGGTCAAAATATTACTACCGATCTCTGCGAGTATCCAAAACAACGGGGTGGCGTAGATCACGGGATTGAATGCGACGAAGACAAACTTCTTGTTCATTACCTCATACCTATGGAAAAAAGAGATGCGAACACGCATCGCCACTTTGCAACAAGTATCGCTGTACTACCAAATTCTGGTCTATCTGTCGCCACACTTTTTATGGGCATCATAGCCTTTTTCTCTCCAACTCCATGGAATGTTGGAGTGTTCGTGGTGTACTGTATGACACTCATACGGCGATCGTTTAGCTGATTGACATCAATGGGTAGTCAACGGGTAATTAATGGGTAGTCCCGTTCTTCCCGTTCACTCTCATGTATTTCTGATTCTAAAGCGTGTCAATTATTATCGCATAATGTGCGTATATGCTATAAAAATACCTAAGTAGAACAATAGATATCATATTTACGGTAATACCGTCTCATTCGCCCTATGTTTGAAAAGTTTTTCACAGTGTATGTTATTAACGCATGCTGCTTGCGGGAATTATCCAGGCTTAAGTCATTTTGAGATCATACTATATCAGAGGAGTTCTCTTTATACATCATCGCAACGGAAAGCTCAATGTATTGTTTGAGGCATAACTCATTCGGAAAGCCCAATGGAAGAACCTGCCGCGGCAAACCAGGATCTCGAGCAATCAAGGCTTGTAGGTTTGATGATATCGAGTAAAAGACGTTTTTTTGCGATTCGTTCAATCCTTTTTTAGATACTACTGTTGTTAGCAGTGAGGTGATTGACTTGCTAAGTTTTGCGTATCCTTTGGATAATTGTTCCAGGTTCCAAGCCTGAGAACAAAATTCTTTTTCGTCACCGACTAGAAAGCGCTTTGTTTCCAATACGGTAATCATACCCATCGCTTTAATTCCGAGCAGATCTTTTTTTAGACTTTCGGGCAGCGGATACGGCGTGAGGTACACTCCCCGTTCCAATGCGGCGAAACGATAGGCTTGTAGAAGGTTACGTAGTTTTTTGTATGCAGCGCTAGAGTCGGGCGCATATCGGACTCCGGAAAAAATGACGACGCGCCAAGAAGAATCCCATCGAACCTTTTTAATGAGACTGTCGGGGAATGAAGCAAAAAGAAGTTCTCTCCCCGCCGCCGTCATGCGAACCAGCGTTCGTCCCTCTCTTTGCGCAGTTACCACAAGGCCATCATGTTGCATTTGAGATACGGCACTTCGAACAGAATGAGAGCTGTAGTCTGGTAGACGCCAAGAAAACTGCTGATACGTTAGTGCGTGTTTTGTTGATCCGGAAAAGATGTCATATGAGTCCAACGTCTGTTGTTGGAGATCAACGGCCATTGCAAGTGCGAAGAGCATCTTGCCCTTAAGAGATTCCATACGCTCAATACTATCAGATTGGTAATTAGAAATGGGAAGTCCCGTTCTTCCCTTTTACTCCGTTGCCATTGTTCCTCGCATTTGTTTAACGTTTTCACACAGAGTATATTTGTGTATTGTTCGCTATCTATGCTTGCGGTTTTTGTTCTTTTCGTCTTTTTTATCGTAAGAAACATTCTCTGTGCATACACCTCAAGAATGTTTAGTATGATGCGTTTTACTGAAACATAAGGACAACATTTTCATCAATCAACACAATCATTTTTTTGTGAATAAACTCGAGTTTTTCTAAAATACGTGATGTATTAGAGAAACTATTTGATGTAGTTGAATCAAAATGAAAACAAAATTGTGAAACATGTGTTTCCATAGACTTTTGCTCCTCTATAGTGGCACATTTCCCTCTTGACTCGCATATCTGGACGAACCTACAGTAACCCTCATGAGCGTGAGATTTGTGTCTAATGTTGTCTAACACCAGAGAAAACTGCATGCAAGATACTGCCCAACACCAGCTCGAACAAATGCCATCGTCAGAGCTCTTTCTGAAACAATTTGCCGATTTTTTGGTACCACAGCAGCTGGCTGATAAGTCTGTCAAAAACTATCTTTCTGATGTCCGGGGCTTTTTACACTGGATTTCCTCTGGAAAATCGACCAATTTTACTCTAAAAAACATCGAGAAAGAACTGCATGCGTATAAAGCATTTCTTCTTAGCCAAGCTGCTCCTCTGGCAACAATTAACCGACATCTGGCATCTCTTCGACAGTTCGGTGCCTTTTTAAACACCGTTCACCAGATGAACATCGCAGTAAAGTCGCTCAAAAACATCTCGCTTATTCCCCGTCGAGAAGACCGGGACTCTATCGAGCAGCATAACGAAAAAGTTACAAACCAGTTCGGTTTAGCGCTTTCAGACAGGGATTGCTCAGCAGCCACTATCGAAAATTATCTTGCTGACATGCGCCAATTTGTCGCATCCATTGGCCAGAACAACCTACTCTCGGACCAAATAAAACCCTTTGTCGGGAAATATCTGGATTCTTTGCGTGAAAGTTTCGTGTCACCAGCCACATTTCGGCGCAAAAAGACAAGTCTGAAACAGTTCTTTACTTGGGCAAAGAAGTCAGAATATATCAAATCATCATATTTCGACTCAATTGCCGACAGTGCCGTAGAAGTTGTTCAAAGATTTATCCCTCTCCAATTCTTCGAGAAACAGCCCAACCTGCAACAGTCTCAACAACAGTCGTATCCTCCTGGGAAAAAATCTGGGTTTTTAACCCGTTTGTACCAGGCTTATTCAAGGTGGCCGGTTAGCTCCTATCTCCACCTGGCAATTCTCGTTCTTTTTGTCAGCATGCTCGGGGTATTCGGATACCAACAGTTCTTCCTGGAAGCACAAAAAAATCTTGCCTTCCCAAGCTCTCTTACCAGGCCAAATCGTATTCTGTCATTCCAGGGTCGATTAACCGATAGCGCCGGTACTCCGATCACTATCGCCACTAACTTTAAGTTTCGCCTTTTTAACGACATTTCCGTCGGCGTTGGCGACGGGGCCGCCCTCTGGGCGTCTGGAACGTGTGCTATCACCCCGGATCAGGATGGAGTTTTTTCTAGTCTCCTTGGAAGCTCGTGCGGTCCGGAAATACCGCCGGAAATTTTTAGCGAAAACCAAGACATATTTCTTGAGGTACAGGTGGGGTCAGAAACGCTTACTCCACGCCAACAGATTGCAACGGTCGGATACGCTCTCAACGCCGAAACCCTCCAGGGATATCCCGCCTCTGCAAGTGCCGTCGAGAATACCGTTCCTGTATTTGATAACAATGGCGATCTCGTCATCGGACTCCCCTCGCCACAGATCAGGTCTGAATCTGGAACATTCTCAATTACCGGTAATGCCCTAACCCTCGGCACAAATACGGGTACTGGGGGAAATATTACACTGGCACCAGACGGTACCGGTCAAGTGAGCCTGATTGGCGGGACAACAAGCCAGGATTTTATCACCATCACCAATGCCAATCTCACAACGGGAACTCTGGTAAGTGGTACTGTCTCAAATAACAATACTGGGTACAAATTTTTATCATTCCTCGGAGGTTCGTCTCCCTCTGAAAAGTTCAGCATAAATGCGCTGGGAGGTGTGGATACTGCTGATTCAATTCGCACACCGGTGGCAACAATCAGCGCCACACACGCCGGTGCAACACCTCTGGTAATCAACGGAACTGGAGGACAAATTTTATCCGTTGCAAATAACGGCGACATTTCTGCAACCGGTACGCTTACCGGACTAACAGGTCTGAACTCGAGTGGAACTGTCACGTTTTCCGGGTTAAATACGGCTGGTGCAGTTGTATACACAGATAGTTCAGGCATCCTTGGCGTAACAGCACAAGGAGTCAGTGGTTATTTGTTAACCTCTGCAGGAGCTAGTTCACCAACCTGGACTGATCCAGCGACTGTCGGTACAAACTACTGGCAGCTCAACAACAAGGTGTTGGCTCCCGGTAATACAACATACGACCTCACCGTCGGCGGCAACTCAACTGCCTCTGCTCTCTTCCAAGTCTTTGGGGAAAACGGAAGTGCAACCTCCTCGGCAAATATCGGAGTTGGAGGTCAAGTGCAGTTGGGGCGATTTGCGGCAGATCCGACCGCAATGGGATCGGGATCGCTCTATTTCAACACGACAAGCAACCGAGTCTATTACTTTGACGGTAGCACCTGGTCGCAGGTCGGCTCCGGCGGCGGTGACTTTAGCCCATGGACAATTCAAGACGGTGCCATTGTTCCAGTTAACACGACAACCGATGTATTGATTGGCGGCCAGGCATCGGACTCGGCAAAGTTCGCATTCATCAACATCAACACAGGAACTCCTGTTGCGAGTTTTTCCGGAAACATTACCTTGAACCCTGTCAGCTCGGCAACAATCGAGACAACCAACATGCTACCACTCGTTATCGGCTCAGCTTCTACTGGGTCCGTGCAGATTGCACCAAAGGGCTCCACGGGACTGTTTGTAGACGGAAGCGGCAATGTTGGTATAGGAAACACAGCCCCGACGGTTGCACTCGATGTTACGGGTCAGGCAAGGTTTTCTTCACTCGTCACCGCCTCAAACGCGCTCACCATCGCCACCGGACTCACCCACGCACAGGGTGGTTTTGCAGTATCGGGAAGCAATGTTCCTGCTGCAGGACAAAATGCAGAAATATACGTCTCGGGAGGAACAGCATATGTTCAAGGGTACGACCGGACTGGCTCTGTATACATCCCGCTTAACCTTGCTGGCAGCTACACAACGTTTTCGAATGGAAACGTTGGTATCGGTACGTCGGGAACTCCGGGTGATAAACTCGTGGTGAACGCGGGTGGAGCATATGGTGGTATCCAGATTAACGCAGATACGAGCTTCAACCCATACCTCGTGTTTTATGAAAACAACATCCTGCAATCTGGCATTACCCACGTCGCATCGGACAACACCTTCCGCCTAGCAAACAACGGTACAGACATTCTTACGCTCACAAGCGACGGAAAGGTTGGAATCGATAACACGGCCCCAGACGCACTATTTCAAGTGACGGGGGCTGCGGTCGGTAAAGCGCTTGCTATTTTGAACGAAACCGGCGACCAAAATATCTTCACTGCGTCTGCATCGGGGGTTGCAAAGTTCACCATCGCCCGCACTGGAAACTTAACAGCAACCGGCACAATCACTGGGCTAACAGGCATTACTTCCAGCGGAACAATTACCTTCTCCAGCTTGAGCGATGGAGCAGCGTACCTGAGCAGCGGTGTACTCAGTACCGAAGCACAACTCTCAACATCGCGCGGAGGAACAAGCGCCGATCTTAGTGCTGTTGGTACAGGATCTCTTGCTTATTTTTCGGCAACCGGTGTCATGGCCGGGTTTGCCCCCGGAACATCTGGGTATATTTTGCAAACAAACGGAGCAGGATTCGTTCCATCTTGGGTTGACCCCACCATTCTTGGTACGAACCACTGGCAGCTGAATAACAAGATTATCGCTCCGGGAAATATTACCTACGACTTGGCACTTGGCGGTAACTCAACAGCCTCCGCTCTTTTCCAAGTGTTCGGAGTAACTGGTAATGCCACAACATCAGGCAATCTCGTATTCTCCGGCACATCAGCAACAAATGTGATCGCTGCACGTCGTAATGTTGGTCTAACCATCGGAGACTCTGATACAGGCGGCATCACCATATTTGGCCTTTCAACGGGAGTTGTAACCAACATAAATGGTTTACTCACCTCCGAAGCACAACTCTCAACATCGCGCGGAGGAACAAGCGCCGATCTTAGTGCTGCAACACAGGGCTCGGTCCCCTACTTTTCCAGCACAGGAGTGATGAGTGCGTTGGCGCCAGGAACATCCGGATATATTTTGCAAACAAATGGAGCAAGCCAAAATCCAACCTGGGTAGCTGCTGGGGGTGTTGGAACGAACTATTGGCAGTTAAACGGAGAGGTGCTTTCTCCCGGAAACTCATCGCTCGACGTCTCTGTTGGTGGAACATCGACAAGTTCTGCTCTTTTCCAAATTTTTGGTGCAAGCGGCAACGCCACGACATCGGGCAACTTGGTGTTTGGCGGAACATCAGCAACAAACTTGATCGCGGCTCAAAACATGAACGGTCTCACGCTTGGTGATGCAAACACCGGAAACATCACCTTCAACAACGGCACCTCCGCGGTATTGTTCAACAACGGACTTGTTGGTATTGGTGAATCATTCCCAACCGAAAAACTTTCCATTGGCACTGGAAATATCTTGTTGAATGAAGGATATGGTCTAAATATTTTTGATGCACAAGCTGGATCAATTCCGGTTTTCTACTACGCTGCATCAAATGACCAGCTCCAGATTGGCTCCACGGTAACAAACGGGATGACGGGTGGTATTTTGTTCCGCACGGAAGGGTCCGCTAACCCGCTGTTTGTGGACAACGGTGGAAACATTGGTATCGGAAACACAAGTCCGCAGTATGCACTCGACATTACGGGTAACGCCAGTGCTTCCGGCAATATTTCTTTGGGTGGCCAGTTACAGGTTGGACGGTTTGCGGGTAATCCTGACGCAATCGGCTCTGGAGCGCTGTATTACAACACAGCCGATACACTTCTTTATTACAACCAAAATGGAAGTTGGATCGCGCTTCAATCGGGAGCAGGTTCACAAAATTTCTGGCGAATATTAAACGGTGCGATCTCTCCAATCAACGACACGCTTGATTTTCTTATCGGCGCAGACTCAACCGCGAGTGCCAAGTTTGCCGTAAACTCTAGTAACGGAAACGTTACCGTTACCGGCGTACTCGGCCTTCCCAACTCAAACACGCTCACAGGCATCACAAACTACACGCAGTTCTCACAAGGAGTTTCTTTTGGCGGCGGCACAACATACGCAATCGGCAGTACCGGCATTTCAACACTTAATACGCTCGACTTAGCCGGAAACACATTGACCTCTCCTGGAAACCTCGCAATCACTCTTGGAGCAGGCGTAACAAAAGTCGTTATTAATAAAGACTTACAGGTCACAGGGCAAGATATTCTTGGTGAGTTGGGTGCAACGCGCATT
>DATEVM010000096.1:0-3107 GCA_035281785.1 Patescibacteria group bacterium | reverse complement strand
CTTTTCCGCTATTTGCTATTGTATCCTATAGTTAATGTGATTTCTAGCAAATACGACTACGACAGCTTGACACAAAACAAACTCCATTGTACAACTATAGACATCACACCGTGAAACGGTACTTTAAAAACCAGAAAACGTGGTAAAATACCTACGTTATGAGAAAAAAACTGAAACAAAAACAGATAAAAGAGCTCGAGAAGCTCGTGGAGGATTCAGCAAGAAAAAGTCCGGAAGTCCGTCGAGCTCAAGCCGTTCTTTTGCTCAATGAAGGTGCTCCCGTCACTACGATCAACCGCATTACACGTCTAAGTAGAACGCGTATGTTTGTGATCTATGCTTCCTACATTGAAATAGGGGTGGAGGCGTTTCGCGACAAGCGCCAGGGAAAACCCAAAGAAATTCTCACGAAGAAACAACGAGATGAAATCGTGGCGACAGTTGGTAAAAAGACACCCAAACAACTTGGATTTGGGAATGAGTTCTGGACCACAGGGGTTCTGGGGGCGTGGATTGAGCAAAAATACGACGTGAAATACAAGTCTAAAACATCTCTCTACCTGGTCTTTCGCCAAGCATCGTTTAGCTACCATAAACCGGAACGCCGATACCACGAGCGCAATGAGAGCGAGATACTCACATGGAGAAAAGCCAACAAAAAAAAGATTCAACGGCATTTCAATGATCCCAACACTGTTTTACTGGCTGCCGATGAGATGATCCTAACCACCAAGACCACCACACAAAAAGTCTGGTTGCCGCAAGGAGAAACAGTACGTGTTGAGGTGGCTAATTCGAGTATTGAAAGACGACAAATTTACGGTTTCCTTAACGTGAAGACCGGAGTGGAGCACGCGTTTAAAACCCTCAAACAAAACATGCACACAACTAAAGACGTGCTCGGAGAAGTGCGGAAGATTTATCAAAAACAAAAAATTGTCCTTCTGTGGGACAACGCCGGATGGCACCGAGGTTCGGTGGTTCAAGAATACATCAAGGAGGATGGAAATATTCAAACTATTCACTTTCCCAAATATGCGCCCGAGGAAAATCCTCAGGAACATGTTTGGAAACGTGGACGCTCGGAGGTCACGCATAACCGTTTCATTGACGACATCGACGCGGCAACGGATGATCTCATTACGTTTCTCAACACGAACAGATTTCCTTATTCCTTATTTGGGATGAGTCCTGTTTCTTAGTGTGATCACTATACCGCCAAAAGGGTCATAGACCGTCTGGCCAACTTTTGAGCTATTTAGGATCATGCGCCTTAATAATCCAATGGGTTTCATCGTCGGATGCCACTTTGATTTATTCGGCTTAGGATAAACCAGCACAGACTTGTCTTTTGATTTATGAAAAGCGTGAGTTCCATACCATCCATAAGCAATCAATTCGTGTTGAGGTAAGTAATCCATACGCCCGACAACAGCATGCGTTTTCGCCCAAATAAGGAGCTGTGAAAATCGGAACCCGGCTTGTTCCATTCCTTCACGCAAGGCGAAAAGCATTTTATCTGAGTTGAAAACGTAAATTGAATTCTTCTTGGTCATGAACGGCTTGGCATGAGTCAACCACGCACAGGTGAATGACCGATAATTCTCTTCCGTTTGGATTTCATCCCCTTGAATAATTTTCGGTTTCGCAATCGATTGTTTAAATCCTTTTTTGCTTTCCACGTACGCGACACCGTATGGTGGATCTGTCAGGATCAGGTCGATTGATTTTTCATGAAGCAATTTTTGTGTTTGGGTCTTGTCTGTGGAATCACCACATAGCAATAAATGCTCGCCAAGTTTTATAATATCTCCAGTTTTGATATCCATATTGTTAATTGTTTAATTTCTTTGCCTTGATTCCAGTTAGGGCTTCAAAGCGACGAATAATGAGGTCGCAGAAAATGGGCTCAATTTCGCATATAAACGCCTTACGCTTCATTTGTTCGCAAGCAAGCAAAGTAATGCCGGAACCACCAAATAAGTCCAGGACGTTGTCGCCAGGCCTCGTACAGCGCCGTAAAGGCTTCTCAGTCAACGTTAAGGGCTTTTGAGTAGGATGTTCGTAATCCTGCCCGTTTACACGCTTAGCCAGCCAAATATCGAAAACATCGATAATATCATCAAGCGTCCGATTCCCAGCGTTTATGTCTTTGTTCAAAACTTCATGCAGGTTTGTGATGTCGGGATTTATATAAGGGGATCCGATTGTCCCGTAAACACAAGGCTCATATGCCTTGTTGAAGGCAATATGTGGCGTCATATTGAAGTTATTCTTAATCCATAGACATACACGCTTGTTATTAACCCCCAACTCGCCATAGAGGGTTTGAAGAAGGCCGATATACTTTTGGTCACACCAGTAAAAGACGTGAGCGTCTTTCTTTATCACCGTTAGCGCATTTGATATTGTCTGCGATAAAAACTTGGCATAATCTTTATCATTTTTATTATCTTTTGTGCTTCCTCCATATTTACCGGTCGTTGCGACTCCACGGCTATAATCCAAATTGATGTTGTAGGGTGGATCAGAGTAAACCATATCGATCTGATTTTCTTCAACCAATTTTTTTACAACATTCACATCCGTGGAGTCTCCGCAAATAAGTCGGTGCGACCCAAGCGCAAAAATGTCTCCCGGTTGCGTTGTTGGATTTTTAATCTCTTGAAGCGTTTTTTCTTCGTCGAAATTGTCATCTTCAACAGAAAGGACATCCGACCATATTTTTGAGAGGTCGCCGTCGTCAAATCCGATATCAACGAGAAAGTTTGTATCAAACTGCTTAAGCAATTCAAAATCCCATTGTCCAGTATTTCGATTAAGTCTAAGGTTCAACTCTTTTTCCTTTTCGATCTCGGGTATGTTGATAAAAACGACCGGTACTTCCGTGAAACCAAGCTCTTTTGCGCACTCGACTCGAAAATGACCACCAATTATGACGTTTTTTCGCTCCTGTGCGGAGTTTACGATAACGGGATCCACAAAACCGTGTTTTTCTATGCTCTTTTTCAAGGTTTCTTTTGCAGAATCATCCCATGAGCGAGGGTTGTAATCCGCTGGTCGTAGATTGCCTATTGGCAGGTATTCGACTGAAATATGTTTGGGCA
>DATEVM010000095.1:0-5370 GCA_035281785.1 Patescibacteria group bacterium | reverse complement strand
ATATGTATGTTCTGTTCCAGCAAAGACTTTCAATCTGCCCATTCGAATATCGAGCATTTTGTTTTTGGGAAGCATTCCATGTACTGCATGTTCAATCACGCGTGCAGGATTCTTTTCCATAACTTCCTCAAATCGTTCCTCGCGAAATCCGCCCGGAACACCTGAGTGACGATAGTACATCTTCTTGCTTGCTTTTGTTCGGGTAACCACAATATCTTTCGCATTTAACACCACAACGTAGTCACCACTGTCGAGATTTGGTGTATAGGTTGGCTTGTGCTTTCCCATCAAAAGTTTTGCTATTTGAGGAGTCGTACGTCCGAGCACTTTTCCTGATACATCAATCAAATGCCAAGAGTGCGAGAGCGTTTTTATGGTATCTACATATGTTCGCGTTTTCATACGTCCTTACTTTTTTGCAGACTTCTTTGGAACATCCTTTTTTTCTGCTGCCTTTTTCATCTCCACAACTGGTGTTGGCGTTTCTTTTACATCAGGTTTCTTAACTTCACCCTTTTCTTCCACCTTTTGCTGGGGCTTCACCACGAGTTCCATCTTCACCTTTGGTGCATCATCACCAACTCTGTTTCCCAAACGGATGATGCGAGTAAATCCGCTTACACGCCCCTTCATTGCCGGTGCAATTTCTTGCATCAGTTTCTGCACAATAGCGCGCGTTCCAAAAAAGGACGAGAGCACACGTGCGGTAGCAACACCACCCCGCTGAGCTTTGTGAATCAATGTGTCCACGAGTCCTTTAATGGATTTTGCTTTTGCCTCTGTTGTTTCAATCTCCCCATGTTCAAGAAGACTTAACACGAGGTTTTTGAACAACGCCTTGCGCTGGTTAGAAGTTCTGTTTAGTTTTCTTCCCGCAACGTGATGCCTCATATTATTCCTTTAACGCGAATCCCTTCGCGTTGAGAGCCTCTTCTACTGTATCAACACTCTTTCCACCGAGATTTTTCACTCGAGAAATGTCTGTTTTTGTTACGGTAAGAAGATCGCTAATGGTCTTGTATCCCGCTTTGCGAAGAGCATTTGCAATTCTCGTCGGTAAGTCTAATTCTTCTACGGTCAAGCGAAGAGCATCGTCCGACTGCACAGAAGACACTGGTTGTGCGCTTGCGTCGCTCGTAACAACAGGATTAAAAATCTGTTTAAACTGTGCGACCAAAATCTTTGCAGCTTCTTCCAATGCTGTTTTTGGATCGATTGTTTTATCTGTCCAAATCTGCATCTTAAGTCTGTCGTAGTCTGTTCGGCGACCAACGCGGGTTGCCTCAACAGAGTATGCAACTTTCACAACCGGCGAGAACAGTGCATCGACAATAATGACACCAACCGACTCGCTCTTGCGGTCGCTTGCCATCGAATATCCCATACCTGGCTCTGCCGTAATTTCGACCTCTAGATTTGCCTTTTCCTCAAGTGAGGCAATATAAAGCTCTGGATTAACAACCGTCACTCCAGCTGGAACTTCAATATCTTTTGCGGTAACTGTTTTCTTACCCTTTGCATTGATACGAAGTGTTACAGCACTCGTAATTGATGCCTTCAGTCTAACTTGTTTCAGGTTAAGAATAAGTTCTACAACATCCTCACGAAGACCATCAAGTGTTGTGAACTGATGATTTACACCGTGAACCTTCACAGAAGTAATAGCAAATCCCGGAAGAGATGACAAAAGAACACGACGTAACGCGTTTCCAAGCGTATTGCCAAACCCTTGCTCGAGTGGTTCCAACACTAATGTGGAATAACCCTCGCTCTTGTTTTCTTCTGCAACCGTAAATGTAGGTTGGATCATGGTAGTGTCTCCTTTCGTATTATACCTGGTTGTTTCCCGTGCCGCGCTACCATCGCGACACATCTGTTAACCACCAGCGACTATTATTACCGACTATAAAATTCGACGATCAACTGTTCGTTGATGCCGACATCAATATGTTCCCTCTCAGGCAAACGAATGATTTTGCCAACTGCAGCTTGTTTATCAAGCCACGCCGGAACTGCTTTGTTTTTTTCCTTCAACAGCTCTGCTACAACAGGAATCTTTATAGCTTTATCTGAAAGTTGAACAACGTCATCCACCTTCACAGCATATGATGGAATCGTCATTTTTTTATCATTCACACGCACATGCCCATGTACAACCATTTGTCGGGCAGCAGCACGAGTTGGTGCAAAACCAAGACGATACAACACATTATCTAGTCTTCGCTCCAGTAATGTTAAAAGTACTTTTCCAGTAGATGCTGGAGTTTTTGCTGCAAGTTCATACAGTTTATGGAATTGTTTCTCCATAACGCCATACATAAATTTCACTTTTTGTTTTTCGGAAAGTTGTTCACCGTAGTCAGAAACTTTTTTCTTACCTTTACGACCATGTTGACCCGGTGGAATATTGAGTCTACGGGCGACTTTAAGTGGGTTCGTCTTTAGACCCAAGTCGAATCCTGTTTTGCGAGCGAGCCGGTTTTTTGGACCGTACATTCTAGCCATGGCGTAACTTTCTTGGTTTTGTTCCGTTATGCGGAACAGGAGTAACATCAGCAATCATTGTCACCTGAAGTCCCGCTGCTTTTATAACACGAAGAGCTGCATCACGACCTGGTCCCGGTCCTTTGATGAACACATCAACCGTTCGCATGCCAAACTCTTTTGCTTTTGATATAGCTTTTTCAACACTGACAGTTGCAGCATACGGTGTAGACTTTCTGGAACCTGAAAATCCTACGTTGCCCGTGGAACCCCAACAAACGGTGTTTCCGTTTTCATCTGTCACCGTCACAATGGTGTTGTTAAACGTTGCGCGAACATACACACGTCCTCTAGGAACCACACGCTTCACTTTTTGTTTTTGCACGACTGGTGCTGGTTGTTGGGATGTTGTTTGTTCTGCCATATGATCGGGTTCCTACTTCTTCTTTTCTGGTGACGCAGCTGCTGCTGGCGCTGGTTGTGCAATCTTTTCTGCTGCTTCTTTTGTTAGTGCTCCAACGGTCTTTCTCTTTCCTCGTCTTGTACGGGCATTCACTCTCGTTCTCTGTCCGTGTGCCGGAAGTCCATGAATGTGACGTGAGCCGCGATATGTTCCAATGCGCTTAAGACGTTCAATGTTCTCACGAATCATTCTGCGGAGATTACCTTCGGTATTAACTTTATCAACTGAACGCTGAAGACGTGCTACCTCATCTGCAGAAAGCTCTTTTGCGCGTTTATTCCCATCAACATGTGCCTCAGAAAGAATTTGTTCGACATTGTTGCGACCGACTCCAAAAATATAGGTCAAAGCGATAGCTGTTTTCTTTTGGATTGGAATGTCAATTCCTGCAATACGCGGCACCTTTGCTCCTTATCCTTGTCTCTGCTTATGGCGTGGATTTATGCACACAATAAACCGCTTACCATATCGACGAATGGTCTTGCAGTTCTTGCAGCGTGGTTTGATCGACGCCTGTACTTTCATATATTTTTCGCCCTAAACGTAATTCTACCCTTGGAAGTATCGTATTTTGATACATCCGCTTTTATCTTGTCGCCCACCATCACGCGAATTTTAAACATCCGCATTTTTCCTGCGAGCGTACAAAGAATGGCTTTACCAACCATTTCCTGAGGTCCAGACGTAACGGTGACCCGAAACATCATGTTAGGGTAGGTATCTGTAACCTCCCCCTCCACCTCAGTAATATCTTGTTTATCGGTCATATCCTCCAAAGACAAAAACTACACATGCCCCCAGTTTGGAGACATGGTGGAGATTCTACCAAATCCTGATGTTCTTCTCAAGAGGGGAAAAGTAAGACCATATTTTCTGGGAAGTTCTAGGTTTTCGCCAAGAATACCTCGAGAATACGAACTACGCTTCAGACGCCTCCGACTTGGTTAATACCTCTGCACCATCTCTCGTAACCAATACTGTGTGCTCATGCATACCTGACAAAGAACGATCTTCGGTCCTATATGTCCAGCCATCCTTATCGAGCACAAGTTTGGGGTTGCCCATAGCATACATGATTTCAATAGCGATTGTTTGCCCATCCTTTAATGTATCTTTTTTGCTTCGCTCGTCCGCATAACAGGGAATACTTGGGTCCTCATGGAGCTTACGGCCCACCCCATGCCCTGTAAGCTGGTATACAGACCTGTATCCTGCGCCCTCTACAACCTCCTGCATGGCCTTACTGAGCTCGAAAACCGATACTCCAGCCTTTGTAGCCCGGATAGCGGCATCAACGGCCTGGTGGCCTATCTCGATGAACTTCAAGACTCGGCGGGAGCACTCTCCAGCGCAAACTGTAATTGACGTATCGGTGTGAAAACCTTTGTAAAATGCGCCTACATCAATGGTAATAACGTCACCAAACTCAACCCGCTTTCCCTTAGGAATTCCATGAACACATTCCTCATTTTTTGTGATACAGGTTGCCCAGCGATACCCAGGGACCATGGCAAATGATGGTTTTGCACCGTGCGCTGCAAGTTCTTTTTGAGCAACTGCTTCAAGTTCTTCAAAAGAGACGCCCGGCTTCACTGCCGCAATCACAGCATCCCGAACGACAGCAAGAATCTTACCCCCATCCCGCATGCATGTGATTTTGTCGTCGCTCATACCTACTTCTTTTTGGAGAGGCGTGCAAGAATATCGTTAAAAATTTCTTGAATATCTCGTTCGCCGTCTATTTCTTCCAAGATACCTTTCTTTCGATAGTACTCCATAACCGGTACAGTGAATTCATGAAACAACTCGATGCGTTTTCGGATTGCCTGCAGTGTTTCATCCTCGCGATCGCTCACCCTACCCGAAATGCGCCACAGCGCTTCTTTGTCAGAAACCTTCAAATAAATGACGCGCTCAAGTCCGTTCTTAAATTTTTCTGCCTGTGGAATGGTACGTGGGAAACCGTCAAGAATGTATCCCTTTTTATAGTCTGATCGTGAAAGATATTCCTGCACAATTTCTAACGTTTTTTCGTCAGAAATGAGTGCTCCCGCGCTCATCGTCTCTTTAAGGTAACGGCCAATAGGAGTTTTTTCTTTGGCCATCTCTCGGAAAATGTGACCGCTTGATAGGTATGTCACACCCAACTTTTTAGAAAGTAAGTTTCCTTGGGTTGATTTTCCTGCACCTTGAATACCAATGAGAACGAGCTTCATACTTCTCCTTTAACTAATAAATTTTTCGTAATTTTGAGCAACAACCTGTGACTGCAACTGCTTGGCTGTTTCAAGAACAACCGATACCACGATCAATAGACCTGTACCACCAACGGTTAACGTTGAAATGCCGGTGAACGACTGTGCAATTGATGGAAGTACTGCAATCAGCCCTAAGAATGTGGCGCCAACGATGGTAATTCTTGT
>DATEVM010000094.1:0-11197 GCA_035281785.1 Patescibacteria group bacterium | reverse complement strand
TATTTGCTATAGCGGACTTGTTGATCGGTTAAGCCTATTTCTCGCTGCATGCTATCGATAACCTTTCGACCCCCCGAATGAAGGATCCAGTGTGATATCTGTTCTTTCGTAACACCGTAGCTTTTCAGCATCTGATCAATCAGTTTACAGGCCAAACCTCCTGCAAGATCACGAATGTCTTTCGAGAGGATAATCCTCAGTTTCCCTTGCCGCTGCTCAAATCCTACGGAGTCGATGTATGACGGCTCGAGGTATGTCTCAAACCCAACAATCTTTGGAATGATCTCTTGTTCACCCATTGCGACGACAACGGCTGCTGCACCATCGGCACAAATAGCATTTCCCACAACTGTTTCGAGCGAGTCATCGAGGAAGTAGCATGCGGAACAGATTTCCACTGCAATGAGCAACGCTTTCTTGTTGGGATATGCCTTTACAAAATCATAAGCTCGCTGCAATCCTGGCATAGCACCCGCACAACCCATCCCGAGCAAATCCGCTCGCTGGACATTGTTTCGCATCCCCAATTCTTTTCCTAAGAGTGAAGAAAGGCCAGGGCAAAGATACCCCGTACACGACACAGCAATTATACAGTCGATATCTTCTACGTCGACCTCGCCGGCCGCTAAGCACCTTTCAATAGCTTCCTTCGCAATCGTCATTGCACCACGCCGGTAACGCTCATGCAACTCGTCGGCTGTTTCTAAACCATCGAAGGACTCTATGTTCAAGTAGAGGTGGCGATACTCAATGTCGCTGTTCATAAACACTTGTTTGACACGCGGACTGCGGTAAAACTCTGAGTACTTACAAGCAAGTGCATATATCTCCTGCTGGGAATACCGATTTCGTGGATTTGAAGTCGCAACTGAGAGAATCGCCGGTCGACTATTCCGCTTTTCTAGCAAACCATCCATGGAAAAACCTGCAATTGTGATAGTTATAATACCGAATATGAATCATGCGTTATTCGTCTAAAAAGAAGTCAACAGTCACACTTCCTTCTTGCCGTATAGTAATCTTTGAATTCTTTGACTTAAATTTCGGATGCCAAACAACGAAAGTATAGTCTCCGGGCGGCACATCCGAAATCTTATACTTGCCCTGCTTATCAGCTATTGCAAAATATGGATTCTGCAAGACGAGAATGAATGCCGACATCTCAGGGTGGACGTTACACAGCAATGAGACAACACCGGTTTTCTCAAACGTGACTTTCTTCGTAATACCTGCCGGGTATGTTCCAAGGTTAAATTTCTTTGTCTTGGATGGAGAAAAAACATTATGCCGTGTCGAATCACTGTTGGGGAAAGCCACAGTTGATCCGGAAAGCAACGGTAATACATGCGGCACAAATGTCATCCTTGCTTGATCGACTATGGCATTTTTTGTCGGAGGAGAAAATGTTTTTCCTTCGACCCGCTCGATATAGACTACAACATGTTCAAGTCCTTTTCCCCCAAGAACTTTCACATTACCTTTGATATCGCCAGCGTTCACTATACGGGCCGATGAGAAAATTACCATGTTAATCGTGATTACTAGTATTTTGAGTTTTGATTTCATTAATTTAGCCCTCCTCAGAAAGCAATCATTGCGTTAATCCTGAAGAGCCTAAAAGCTCTTTTTTCACTTGGGTCCTTTTCGACACCGCTGACAGTTCGTTTTTCATCGATTCTGAATCTTCCCTCGATGCTGAACCTAATGTTCGCTCGATACAAGATCGTGATGTTGGGATTAATTTCCCAGTATTTATCACGATCGTCATCAGCGAATTTCGATTGAGCGCGATTCACCCGAAAAACACCGATCAGCCAGGGATAGAAAATGTAATCGACTTCGCCAAAATAGGCGGTGTGCTTGAGTTTCTTAAGGTTGCCAAAGGGATTTTCATCTTCACCGGTGATTAAGCCACCAGTCAGTTCAGCTCTTCCGTGGCCTGCACGAAGATCAAAACCAAAGCGATTGAAATTATTACTATATGTTGCACCACCTCCACTTGGTGTCTTCAAATAATTACCAACGTAGGTGTATGCACCAACGGTCACCGCATTATCTTCCCAGTTATCGGTTTCTTTCAATTCGACATCGGCACCAGTTCCATCAAGTCCCATACCACCAATTTTGTACGCAACGCGTGCAAATACATCCTTTCGATCTTTGAACGGTGTGGTTTTCTCCTCACCGTTGACAACGCCGACAGCATATTCAAAGTTACTTCCAAGAATACCATTGAGTTCAATGCCAGCCTGGTTATCTCGTGGTCGCCAATCACCGGATGCTTTGTAATCGATTGTAATTGGCCGATCCAACGTTATACGATTTGCACTCATGTAGCCACTCGTTATTCCCGGTTCTATGCGGCCAACTTTAATGTTGAGCGCGTCTTTGGGACCAGCGATATCGTTGAACTGAAAGAAAAATCGATTCAACCCAACGGCGTTTTTTCCCTCATCGAAGAAGGCCCACTCACCGAACAGTCCAACATCATTCCCGAAAGCGCCGCCGAATAGGAGCTCAAGTTCATGCGGCATACCGAATCCTATTTTTTGACCGTTGGGTTTCAAGGGATCGTACGCGAGGCGATTGTGCACGTAAACGGCGAGGGGGAGGTTTGGAGGAATAACCCCAGGCCAGATGGCATCGGGAAATGCTTCTTTCCAACCTTCGGCACCTAAGCTTACAGGTTCTTCTTTGATCAGTTGGGCATCTCCTTTCGGCAGAACGAAACCATTACGCCGAAACGCTTCACCAAATGCATTTCGTTTGGGAATCGCTGTATGACAGGTCGTGCAGCTTGTTTTGTACTTGCGTGCAAATTCCGGGATACCGTAGCTCTCTTCAGAGATCAGCAAGAACATGAATGCTGCTACCATTATAAGTACAATATTTTTCATAGCACCCTCTATATAAGTTTGTGAATAATGTAAGTTAGAATAGATTTACGCAAAATTTATTAAACAGTATGTCTTCACTGTTGATCAAGAATCTTATTTTTTAAATACCGTGATTTTGATAAACTAAGAACAGATTTTATAGTACGTTTCATAACTCGTAATTCAAGAGGCTTGGCCAACAATCTGTTAATACCCAGAGACTTGAGCCTCTGTTCAACTGCATCATCAATCTGATTGCTGATAATGATAATTGGTAAGTGTGGCAGTTTGTGTCGAAGATTTGTTAAAAACAGCAGCCCGGATTCAATATGTCCATTGAGGTAAATTTCTGAGATTACAAGCTCAATTTGATGATGACTTATCATCCTCAACGCATCTTCAGTATTGCTGCATACGAGTGGACGATAGCCCTCTCCAGTCAGGAAAATGCGAAATGCTGCGAGAATGTTTTTGTCGTTATCGACAACGAGTATTTTATGCCGAGTATCCATCAGCAAACAATCAGACAAGGTCTGTGCCAAGAGTTACGCTATAAGAACCTTAATAACAAATATAAAAACGGGGATTTAGAGGGAGGTTGACTTCTTTAGCCTATGGTTAATGTCACTCTGAAAGTGACATGGGAAAACTCTCGGGTGACAGTTATGTTATGTGAAACTGTTCAGCGGTGAGATTGTGACGCTTGAGCATTCGATAAAGACTTTGACGACGTACCTTGGCAATCTTTGCAGCTTCGGTGATACTCCCTTTTGCAGCAGTGAGGAGTTCCTCAAGGTATTTCTTTTCAAACTCTGCCAGAAAATCTGTACGTGCTTTGTGAAACTCGAGGTTTGAGAGAGGAATTTCTTCCAACCCGAGGAATAAGTTTTTCGAAAATGTCAAATCAACTGCATCGGCAGTAAGTACATTCCCTTTGCAAATAATCATTGCTCGCTCAATGATATTTTCTAACTCCCTGACGTTTCCGGGGAAATTATATTCTCGTAACTTCTCGATAACACCAGGTCCTATGGCAGTTATATTCTTTTCCAATATGGCATTGTACTTTGTGATAAAGTGATTCACTAACAGCGGCATGTCATCTTTTCGTTCGCGCAGCGGCGGTAGGTGAATTGAAAGAACGTTGATGCGGAAGAATAAATCTTCACGGAATTGTTTCTGTTTGACGGCATCTTCTAAATTCCGGTTGGTTGCAACAATAAAACGGGCATGTACCTTTAACACATCATTACCTCCGAGTCGTTCAAATTCTCGTTCCTGTAAGAGACGCAGCAACTTCGCCTGGAGTTTTTGACTCATTTCACTGATTTCGTCAAAAAAGATTGTCCCATTTTTTGCTAACTCAAGCTTACCTATTTTCCGGTCTACAGCCCCTGTGAAGGCACCCTTTTCATGACCGAAGAGTTCGCTTTCGAATAAATCCTCTGGAAGCACTGTACAATTGACAACAACAAACGGCTCGGAGGCAGTTGGACCATTGTTATGTATCGCCTTGGCTACGAGTTCTTTTCCAGTTCCACTTTCACCCTGTAAAAGAACGGTTGTTCTGTTCGGTGTTGTAGTGATAGCACCAATGGTTTTGTACATTTCTTGCATCGCCGGTGTGTTACCAATGATTACATAAGGCTGCACTTGCTTTTCGAGTCGTAATTGTAACTGTTCAACTTTTTTTCTGAGCTGAAACGTTTCCAGCGCTCTCCTTACAAGTAACCGAATTTTTTCTGCGTCCAGCGGCTTTGTAATATATTCATAAGCACCAAGTTGAATAGCTTTAATGGCAGTTTCCATCGTCCCGTATCCGGTTATGATAATGACAGGGACATTAGCCCGTTCTTTCATTTGTTCCATCACATCCAAACCGCTCATATCCGGCATCGTAACGTCTAAAAAAACAATATCAGGTTTCGCTGACTCAATCTTCAGGAGACCATCCTTACCACCATTAGCTTCAACCACACTGTACCCTTCTTTTTCAAAAATCATTCTTACTGCAAAAAGAATATTGGGATCGTCATCAATGATGAGAATCTTTTCTTGTTTCATTTCACACTGTCCCTCTGATAGGTAGAAGGATTGTAAACGTGCTGCCTTTGCCTTCCTGGATCTTCACAAGAATCACGCCGCCATGTTCGCTGACCACCCTTTTTGCAAGTGTTAATCCTAAACCGGTTCCATCGGTTTTTGTTGTAAAAAACGGATCGAAGATTCGAGCGAGATTCACAGGAGTGATGCCGCATCCGTTATCACTGATTTCGATAGTGATCACCTTCTCACCTTGTTTCAACTCGATGTAATTGCCAATTTTTGGAAAGAGATGGTACTCGGTGAGCGAAACACGAAGAGTTTCAGGGAGTATCAGCGGAGCTGTTTTGATTTTAACAATTCCATTGCCTTCGGTAACAGCCTGAGTAGCGTTCAGCAAAAGATTGATGATGACCTCCTTGATACTTGCAGCATCAATAGTAAGGCGTGGGAGATTGGGAGCGAGATCCTCAACCAGAGAGATTCGTTTTCTCTCAAACTGATGGCGTGAGAATATGACACTTTCCATCACAATTTGATTAACGTCCTGCATACTGAATTGCATTTCTTGAGGTCGTGCGAAATTCAGCAGCTCGTTGACGATTCCTTCCAATCGATACAGAGAACTCATTGCTACTCTGATAGATTCTTTTTCCTTGCGGTTTTTCAGCTTGTTCGACTCGGTAAAATACTGGAGAATGAGTTTAATAGAAGTCAGTGAGTTCCGCACCTCGTGCGCAATGACCGCAGCCAGTTCGCCGACAGCGGTTGCTTTTTCAGCCCGCACCATCTGATCCTGTAATCGCTTACGCTCTGTAATATCGGTGATAATTTCAAGAATGGCATCGATCTGTCCATTATGCTTTATTGGAACCGCAGTATACTCAAAACAGATATTACTTTTATCCAGCTCGAGCAGGTGATTTTCAATATGTCCAGATGTGAGTGCTCTTCGTGACGGACACTGCTGAAGGGACGTGCCGTAATCTGTGCAAAGATTGCATATCTTACCGTTAACATTTGTAGGGGAGTTCCGCGTTATTTTCCAATACGCAGCGCTAACTGATTGAATGCAAAGATTCCTATCCAGTAAAATCAATGCGCTGGGGACACTGTCGAGAATGACCTGCAACTTGTTTTTTTCTTCTTCCAGTTCACGTGTCCTTTCCTTCACCATTTCCTCTAATTTCGTCCGGATTGAAAGCTCAAGTTGTTCTTTGAGCTTCCGCTCCTTCGTGAGAAATTTGTCCCCGCGCCTGGTGATAAACGATACAATCCCAATATGTGCTATGATAATCAGTAACGAAAAAAGTATGACGAGGTCACGGAGTGAAGAAATCTGACTATAGATCATCGTCACATCCTGGTAAATTTCGAATGAACCTACAATTTCTCCTTCGTACTTCAAATCAGAATCCATTTTGCGTAGAGGAATGTATGTCTCAAGGAAATCAACGGGGTGTGTATCATACACAATGTCGGGCTCTTCATGAGCAAGTTCCAGGCTCGATACCAGCTCACCTTGTAATGCCCTTAGGAGTTTCAGATTCTTTGGTGTCGATTCACCAATGATTTCAGGATTCGTGCTGTAAATGAGTACAGTCTTCCGATTGAAAATATTTATCTTTATTACTTCAAGATGTTCAAGAAATCTTCCGGCGATCTCGTCAAGGACTTTGAACTGAGTTGAATCCTTCGGGTTATATGTCTCGGGAGTCTTTTGATATGGAAGAAAAAAATGTTGATAGAGTTCGTGATTGAGATTTTTTGCTATTGCAACAGAATAACGTTCTGCCGATCCGATAAGGTATTTTTTTCCCGTATAGTAAAATAGCATACCACCAACTGTAACAAGCGCAATAACCACAAGGATATATTTGACGGCAATGTACCTGAAGAGACTAAAATTACCATCCGCTGGTGAGATATTCATATTCTTAGTTACCACGTTGAGATTCTCTCATTGTACATACGAGGTCAAGTTATCGAATTCAATTAAAATTTGCAAAGCGAAAAATATACAATACCCGAGACATCTGAAAAATAGAGTTTTTTGTATCGCGATGACCTTTACCGAGTTTTTTAGCGTTCAACCAGGTGAGTTAGTAGCATCGTAGCGATACAAAATTTGTTCTTCTGATGGGCAATCCATCTTCTGAACTTTGTAGGTGGTCTTTACCATTAACTTACCCAACTGACTTTTAACTCATTTCCTCTCTTTGCTTTGGAGGACATTTTATATCTCCATAAGAGCAAAAAACACAACAAGTATCTGGTTCCGCTTTCAAAAACTCTCCACACGCAGTGCATTGATAAAAGTGAACACAAGCGTTCTACGGCATAATTTCTTCCCTCAAAAAGTGGTATATCTGCAAAAGCAGTAAACGGTTTTACGATATGAACTACTGATTCTTTTCCTTCGGAAGTTACTTTAAATATTTTTACGGTACCTTTCAGTAAGATAAAAAAACCTTGATAATAATCACCTTCAGAAAAAATAAATTCATGCTTAGCAAATTTTTTTATTGTACTTATTGTAGAAATTTCTCTCAACTGCTCAATGCTTAGTTCTGAAAAGAGCGGAATTTCTCGAAGTGTCTTATGAGATTCTAATTCTGTAATCTTCATTATAAATCTAGGTTTCCAAGAATTTTATAAAATAATAGCTTATTCTATCGAAGGACGATTTTCCGGCTGAACATGTTTGTCAGCCATACGTTCCCGCAATCTTTCATCGTAAAGCTTTCCTATTTCAGCACCGACAATAAATACTATTGATGCATAAAAAATCCAGAATGCTACAACAACAACTAACGCATACGCACCATAAATTTTTCCGAATGCAGCAAAGTGGTAAATGTAAAATCCAAAAATCTGTTTTGCTGTTTCCCAAAGAATGGCTGCCCAAAATGCCCCAACAAATGCAGCTTTCTTACCAATTTTTTTCTTAGGAACAACTAAATAAAGAATTGAGAAAAGAATGAATATCAATAGCAGAGATATGATGGATAAGATTATATCTTCAACAATGCCAGATTGCAGAAATTGAATGCTGTAAATTTTATTTGTTGCCTGACGGATAACATTGAATGCAGGCATTAGGATAGTAGTTATAAAAAATAACAGAATGGCAAGCATGACGAGTGCAAAATCTTTTAGCTTGGCAAACAAAACCGGTTCCTCTGTTTCCAGCTGAAATATAGTGTTAAGAATTGTCCGCATGCTGCTGAATAAGCCGCTTGCCGCAAACAGTAAGCCGAATGCGCCTACAATTCCCGCAATTGTTTTGTATTGTATTACTTCGCTTATTCTAGCAAATATAATTTTCTTGACGAACTCAGCATATTGGTAATAAGGAATTACAGTTTCAATCAGCAAGTTCTTGAACTTCGCTCATTATATATGAAGTTAGAATAATTGTTTTTTTATTTTGCTTTTCCTTTAAAACCAAATCTTTAAAGAAGCTGCTTGATACAGGATCCAGACCGCAGTCGGTTCGTCAAGAAAATAAATTTTGGGATCGAAAAGCGTGAAAGAGTTTATTCAGGCTGAGGTGAGAGCTGCAATTTAATAAAGGAAGGGTAGTTTTGGGTGTTAACTATAATGTCATCATTATCTCCTTATCGGAAGAGGAAATTTTCTGAGATAGATGATCACGTTATTGATGTCGTTTCTCCCAAGTACATCCTTCCACCTCGGCATCTCCGTAGATTTATCTACAGATGCACCGCCATTGCTTATGATTTCAAAAAGATATTCATCCGAGAGTGAATTCATGTACGCCGTATCGGCGTAATTAGCTGGAGGAGGATTCAGCGTGTAACTGTGCAGTCCATCTCCTTCACCAGTAGTTCCGTGGCAGCCAGAGCAATATCGTTGATAGAGTCTCTCACCGATAATCTCTCTACGTGCTGATTCTGATTCAATAATGGATAAGTTTACGTTCTTTTTCTCATCTCTCGCGCACCCCGATGGTAACAAAATGAGTAAGAAGAGCAGTAACCCAAAGAGGCAAATCCAAGATCGAATATCGGAAATGGACAATTGAAAATTTTTCATCAGTAACTCAAAAGATACTTGGTAATAAGTAACGCTTCTTCATTAGAAAGTCCAAGAGTTGGTTCAACTGTTGCCGGATCAAGTGCCTTAGGATTTTTTATCCACATGAAAATCCATCCAGGGGTTCTTCGTTCGCGGATGTTGGTATCAGAAGAGACCAGCTCTGGTCCCATAGTGCCGCCTTCATAGTTAATCTGATGACACGACTGGCAACGATACTTTCCATGGTAAAGTTTTCGACCCTGCTCGATCTCTGGCTTAGAGAATTTTTGGCCGCTCAAGAACTCTGAAGTAACTTTCTCATTGACCAGCGTAGTTCTCATATAGTTTATGATGATATCGATTTCCTTATCGGTGAGATTGAATTTCGGCATTCGCTCGACAAGTGTTGGTCTCAGAGTCGTCGGATTGCTCAGAAATTTCTTAAGCCATGCAGCGTTGGCACGACTTCCCTGGTAGGAAAGGTCGGGGGCAAGTGTACCTCCACGACCATTGATCTTGTGACACGTCAAACAATTCACATCGGTAACCAACTTCCCAAATTCACCTGGCGGAGTGTAGCTACTTTCGGGTTGTCGTCTCAGAATGAATGGCTCAGGTGGGTGTTCTTCTGTGAATCCAAGTAGAACCGTTGAGAAAGCTCTTGATTCTTTTATTCCGAATCCGTAATCAGGCATCTTCTGGGCGATTCTCTCAGTCGCAAACGCTCGGGGGTTCTGGAGTTTTGAGAGAACCCAGGCTTCCTTTGTGCGGGAAATATTTGTCACATCTCCAAAGTCAAAATTCTCAATTGGCTTGTCACCGAAAAAAGTCAGGTCGGCGCCGACTTTTCCACCAACAGCTTCTTGTCCAACCGGATCATGACAACCGAGACAGCCATACTCTATCACAAGTTTTTCACCTCGCTTCACTTCTTCAGAGGAGTAAGCAAAGTTTTCATCCTCCGTTGATATTTCAGAAGTTTTCAGACTATTGAGATAGGTAATGATCTTCAGGATTTCTTGGTCGGTAAATCGATAGCGAGGCATTTTAGTGTTGGGCTGATACGCTCTTGGATTCTTAATCCAATCGAAGAGCCAATCCAACTGTACCTTAGTCGTGATGTTCACTAAATCGGGAGCAATTGTTCCGCCTTTGCCATCTACCAGATGACAACTAATACATCGAGCCATGCGAAAGATTGTTTCTCCCTCCTGAATCCATCGAGCATCTAAACTCCTCTCCGTGATGCGCTGCAGTTTCGGCTTTTGCTCACTCGCATCCAGCAGATTTGCTCGTACGGCATTGGCTTCGTCCTCCGTGAAGCGAAAATTCGGCATCTTTGTTTGTGGAAGATAACTCTTCGGATTCAAAATCCAGCGCATCAGCCATGCGGGTTTCACTTTGACAGCAATCCGATTGAGCGGTGGACCAATGTTCGGAACTTTAACATACCCTTCAACATTGTGACATCCGAGACATCCTGATGACTCAAACAATGATCGTCCATCGGAAAGTGTGGGTGACTCAGGAAATTCTAAATCTTCATGACACTTGCCGCACAGACGCTCACGAGTTCCTTCTCCGAGCAGCGGATTGTGGTAGAATTCAACCTCGCCATGAGCCGATCTCGCCGTCAATGCAACACCTTGTCCACCGTGGCAGGGTGTACAACCAAATTTTTCGACAGGATGGAGATCCAGCAGATATGAATGACGTGTGAATGGCTCTTTCTCGTTTTCAAATCCTGGCTTGTCAACACCAAGATGACACGTTATGCACCGCTCCACACGACTGATTCTCCCACCGAAATTATTATCGTCAAATTCCGTCAGTTCACCCTGCTTGATTTCTACCGAATGGGATTTGATCGCTTCGATTTTTCGCTGCCACGCGAGGATATCGGTTTTCAAAGCAGTCAAACTATCTCTCAAGCTCTCAACTTGCTGGACAAATCCGTCAATCTGTTTTTGAAGAGTCGAACGCCGCTGCTGTGCCTTTGCAAGTTCACCCGAAAGTTTTTCTTTTTCTCGCTCTAAGTGATCGAGTTGTTCTTTTTCTCGCTCGGCGTTGTCACCTTTATGAAGAGCAGTCTTATAGCGATAGTATACTTCATCTGACTCGCTGCGAGTAAACTGGAGGTTTCGAGAAAGCTCGGCGATGTGCGACTCAATTTCCTCTAATTCCTTCGCCAATCTCCGATACTTATCATCTTCCAGTGCAGCTTCGGCGGACTGTAA
>DATEVM010000093.1:0-3358 GCA_035281785.1 Patescibacteria group bacterium | reverse complement strand
TAAGGATTCTTCTGTGAGAAACGTACAGCGCACCACCTCCTGGCAGCCCATAAGCTCTTGGTATACAAAGTCTGTTGGCGAATCGGGAAACTACTACCATCAGCACGTCGTCATCCCGGCCGCCCTACGACTCCTTAACCTCAATGCTGGCGACTCCCTTCTGGATCTCGCCTGCGGGCAGGGAGTGTTAGAGCGACAGATTCCAGCATCGGTTCACTACGTTGGCCTCGATATCGCCCCGTCGCTCATAATGTTTGCCACAGAGCATGCTCGAAATAAAGACCACCGTTTTGCAGAAGCAGATGTCACAAAACCGTTGCCTCTCCAAAAACATGATTTTACGCACGCCTCGCTTATCCTTTCGCTTCAAAATATTGAAAAACCAGAGCTCGCACTAAAAACAGCAGCAGACCATCTGCAAAAGAACGGCACGTTTGTCATCATTATGAATCACCCGTGTTTCCGCATCCCGCGTCAATCAAGTTGGGGCATCGATGAGCGGAATAAAACACAGTATCGCCGCATTGATCGATACATCTCACCGATGAAAATTCCTATTACAGCTGCTCCAAGTCGAGAACAGCGGTCACAGGTCACGTGGTCGTTTCACTTCCCGCTCTCAACATATAGCCAGTTTTTACAAGAAGCGGGGTTTGTCATTGAGCGCATTGAAGAGTTGGGGTCTGATAAGGTTAGCGTTGGCAAAGCCGCTTCGATGGAAAACCGCAGTCGAGCAGAATTTCCGCTTTTTCTTGCAATCTCGGCCAGAAAAGAAGTTTGACACAACACCGAGAACGCCGTAGGCTTATAGAACCATGAAGAAGGCTATTGATATTATTTTGTGGTCAACAACTTCCTTCCTTCTGATTCCATCCGGACTTATTCTCATTTCCTGGAACGCGCTACCAGGCCAACAAATGTACCGTGTCAAGGTTGGGCTTGAAAAAACGCTTCTCGCGGTTCTTCCATCGTCGGTTCTCCAAAGTTCAATGCAGGTGCGATTTACAGAACGACGATTTGATGAGGCTGAGCAACTGCTGGCAACAAATCTCGCGACAACGGGGTTAAACAACCTAGACCAACAAGTATTGGAAACGCAACGCTCCATTCAATACCTCGACAACCCCGCTGATCAGGCGAAAGCCGCAGACCAATATATTCAAACACTTCGAAAAGTCTCTACGAAACTCGCACAAAGACAACAAACAATGACCCCTCAACAGCTGGCACAACAACAATACGCAGCAGGTCAAACACCAGAGCAACAGTTTCAGCAGGATCAAACCGGTGGAACAACGACGGTTATCAATAACTACTACTATTACCCTACCCCGGTACCACAACAGACAGCCCAAGGAACATCTACATCCCCATCACAGACTGGTTCAAAATCACCAGGAAAAACATCTCAGCCGGCAGCAGCATCCGCGCCGACACAAGCTCCCACCGCAACAGCGCAGCCATCAACCTCTCCCGAATCCGATCTCTCGTCTCAAATAAATAATACCCAACAGCAAATTGAAGACACCATTCGTGAGATGGAACGTATTAAACACCAAGCTGAAGAAGATGAAAAAAAGAAGGGAAAAAACGACAAGAAACAAGAAAATGATCAGGGGCAGGAAAATCAGTCAGGAAACTCCAACAATCAGGGAAAAAAGTCAAACAACGTCAACAATTAAGACAACGAACAAGAAGAGAGGAATTTTATGGGACTTTTTGTACACAGTTTTGGCATAACAGATAACGTTCCGTCACATGGTGGCAAAGAAGCAGATAACTTTGCTGGGAGATGGCAGATGGAACAAGATCGACTTGGCGGCATGCTTGATGAAATGGTATCAAGTCAAAAGTTCTACAGGGATATTAGCGTAGTAAGAAGAGAGTTGAAAGATTCAAAATTTGAGTTGGCTCAATATCCAACAAGCGACCCCAACGTAATCGAGGCGTTGCGGGAAGCTGGAAGGCTTCCAATCAACTCCGGTTTTTCTGTATACGGCATACGAGCGTATGGCCAAGGATCGCTAGAAATGGGTCACGTCGTGTTCAAAGAGTAATTTCTCTTACTTTTACAGCCTAGAGCATTTTTTCTACGTTTTTTGCGGGGGTGAAAGGAATCGGACCTATGCTAAGGGTTTTGGAGACCCCCGTTCTACCACTAAACTACACCCCCAGTAACTTGAGTATTGTACACGATTTCTGCTACAGTAAGCCATATGCCCACCAGCCTGCTCGATTCGCAAACTGAAGCTCTTCTCCGTAATGACAAGATGTTGATTGAGCGAACACGCTTTCCAATGGTCACGGTTTCCTCCTCGTTTCGCGAAGACTTGAAGCAATTTTACGGGATGGAGCACGATCCAATGATGCGCGATGTCGTATTTTCCCGAGCGCATTTTTCAATGGCATTTGGCGTAGCAGTATACGCCTGGGAATCATCTGGAGCTGAAAAAGAGTGCCCTCTCTCGGAAAAAATTACCGCAAAATGTGACGAAAATATTGCCTGGTTCGTTGACCCCACAAACTACGTTCGGTCAGAAGACTGGTCAAAGATCCAAACGACAGAGTACATTGGCCGACGTCTTGCAAGAAACCAGGTGCTTAAGTGGATTAAAGATCAGGTGGACACATTTGCCCGAAATAAGCTTCCTATCACAAATGCCATCACACCGTCACTCCTCCATATTTTTCGAAAAGTTGAACGCCCCATCATTTCATTTCACTATGAAGCTGGAAACATTTTAGGGGCAACGGGTAAAAGAGTTGTTCAAGTTCTCACCGATCCGCATGTTCGAGATCAGTACCTCCATCTCGCTCATCTTCCCAACATGAAGTACTGTGTCATGGATGAAAAAACTCGAGAGGATTTTCTGGAAAAAGCTGCAATCTTTAAGAAAGACGTTGACCCGAATCGCGTCATCATCACCGGACCACCTATTGATCCGAGAATAATTGCAGCACGAAAAAGGAAAAATCCTTTTGCACTTAAGCGTCGCCCTCTCCGCCTTTGTATTACCACTGGCGGCTTGGGTACAAATAAAGACGAAATCAAAGAAATTCTCACGCTGCTTTTTGACCTTCTGCGAAAACGCCCATCGCCCATCCAACTCCTCTGTTATGGTGGCACTCAGCACGACTTCACTCTTATGGTGCAGGAAATTGCAAAAAAAGAGCGTATAGCGATTGGAAACCTGGAAGACCGGAGCGCACCATTTCGGCTCATCCATGGAAAGCACATTGTGGGTCTCAATGAAGAGATGATCACGTATGCATTTCCGTGGGCTGACGGTTTTATCTCAAAGCCTTCTGGAGACATGGCATACGATGCAGCAGCCGCTGGATGTTTCCTTCTCTTTTT
>DATEVM010000092.1:0-16282 GCA_035281785.1 Patescibacteria group bacterium | reverse complement strand
CGTTTTCATCTGGCGCTGAGAATGGGATTAATATCCTGTTTGGAAGTGAACAATACTACGTGTTTACCTTGAAATATCATGTGAATAATCCCTCAATCTCACAGGGTATATCTCAAATCGCGCTTCCACCCGATACCTCGTTCCAGAAAATTGTGTATACATCTATTGATCCAAAGCCAGATAAAATCGAGTCAGATACGGACGGAAACTGGATTGCAACCTACACCATTGAGGCTCAGAAAGAACTGACCGTCACCGCGACTGGTGTCGCAACGATATATCTCAAACCGACTGTTCAGGTGTCCGTGGTAAAGCCAGACAGCGTGTATCTTCAAGAGAAACTATATTGGGAGACATCCAACCCTGAAGTGCAGCGGCTTGCAAAGGAATTAAAAACTCCAAGAGCAATTTACGACTATCTTGTGCGGACATACTCTTATGATTATTCACGTTTGGCCATGGCTGATCAGAGGCGTCGAGGGGCTGCTGCGACGCTTCAATCAAAGACCGATGCGCTCTGCCAAGAGTTTACGGACAGTTTCATCGCGATAGCGCGTGCGGCCGGTATTCCTGCACGAGAGTTAAACGGATTCGCATATACGGAAAATCCAAGACTTCGTCCATTAAGTTTGGTTGGCGACTTACTTCATGCGTGGCCTGAATATTACGACGCACAAAAGAAGTTATGGATCCCAATTGACCCGACGTGGGGAAATACAACGGGAGGTGTAGACTTTTTTTCTAAACTAGACTTTAACCACCTTGTGTTTGCGATTCATGGTGTTTCAAGTGAAAAGCCATACCCAGCCGGTGTGTATAAAATACAGGGAAAAGAAGGTCGAGATGTTGAGGTAAAGCTCAGCAGCATTGGTCAGGAAGTCGCACGTCTGCTCAGTGTTTCAGCTCCAACAATGCTTCGTCCCAACACTGTCACTGTCCGCAACCTCACAGGGTCATCGTGGTACGATATACCAATCTTTTTACGGTCCCAGCCCGTGCTTCGATTTACAAACAAGACACCATCAACGGTAACACTTCTACCGTTTGAGCAAAGGGAAGTAGAAGTATCAGCGTATTCAACAAATTGGATTTCGAAGCAAAAAGGGAGTGTGACGATTACAATAGGAGATGAATCAGTACAATATGAAACAACAACGGGGAGTATCGATATCGGACTTGCAGTGGGCATCGGTTTTGGCCTCAGTGTCGTCGCAGCCGGGTGTGTATTGGTTTTTGGATCAAGATTCAAACGTGCTGTACGTCGGTAAAGCAAAAAACTTAAAAAATAGACTCACCTCGTATACGCGTTTACGACAACATTCTGCAAAAACACTCCAGCTTGTTACGACTGCGACAGAAGTAAAATATAAGGAACTTTCGTCGGAACTCGAAGCGTTGCTGGTTGAAGCAGAATTGATTCGTTCCCATCAACCAAAATATAACATTCTCCTGAAAGATGATAAATCTCCGCTTTATATCGTTATTACAAATGAGCAGTTCCCAAGAGTGCTGACAGCAAGGAAGTTGCATGTTCCATACAGAGTACCTGCAAAATATACGTTTGGTCCGTTCCCATCCGCGGCTCAAGTGCGGTACGTGCTTAAGGTTGCTCGTCCTATTTTTACGTGGTGCAACGAGTTGAAAAAAACGGGAAAGCCGTGTTTCTACGTGCATCTTCAGCTGTGTTCCGGTGCATGCGCTGGGACAATTTCTCCTGAGGAATATGATCTCATAATTAACCACCTTGCAGAGTTTCTACGCGGAAAAACGCACGAGGTTATAAAACAAATGAGTAGTGAGATGCGTATTGCGTCCGAGCAGCAGCAGTATGAAAAAGCGGCAACATTGCGAGATCAAATTCAAATGATTGTGAATGTTACGAAGGAGAAGCGTTGGTCGCCAGCAGACCTTCATTTACCTCAACTCATGCAAAAAGAGGCTGAGGAAATGATGATTCAACTTTGGCGAATGATTTCCCGACACATAACGCTTCCAAAACAATATCCACTTAATCGAATAGAGGCCTACGATATTAGCAACACACAGGGAACTAACCCCACAGCCTCTATGGTTGTTGCAGTTGATGGTGTCGTGAAGCCATCTGAATATCGACTGTTCAATATCCGTTCAGGTGAAACGCCAAACGACTATGGAATGATGAAAGAAGCGCTTATTCGTCGGCAAAAACATCAAGAATGGGGAACGCCCAACTTAGTAGTGTTAGATGGAGGAAAAGGTCAACTTCGCGCCGGTCTTTCTGTGTGGAGTTGGTCTGTTCCGATCTGCGCTTTAGCAAAGGAGCCGGATCGCCTTTTCTTTTACCATCCAGAAACAAAAACCTACACGTTTGAGCGGCTTAATAATGGTGATCCAGCCGCACTATTACTACGAAGATTGCGCGATGAAGCTCACCGATTTGCAAAAAAACAACACGCCAGAAGAAGAACTGCGGCTGTGATAAAATGAGCGGATGAAAACGTTCTTCAAGCTAATAGTGTTTACGACGGTGTCGCTTTACCTCATTTCTCGAGTGTTTCCAAGCATTCAGTTTGTCGACATTAACACGCTTCTTGTAACAGGACTTGTTCTTACAATTCTGACGGTTTTTGTGAGGCCTTTTTTAAAGATATTATTGCTGCCAGTCAATATTATTACGTTCGGCCTATTTGCTTGGATAATCAACATTCTCGTGATATATTTGGCAACACTTCTTGTCCCAGGGTTTAAAGTTGGAAGTATTTCTATTCCTGCAATTATCGTTGGTCCATTTATGTTTCCGTCTTTCACCCTGTCCACATTTTGGTCGCTCTTTTTAGTTTCCTGGCTCATATCAATAGGTAACGGAATCCTTGGGTGGATTCTATAGAGGAGAATTTTATGAAGCTTGTTTTGCTCATCGCACAAATAGTCCTTTCACTTTTACTCATAGGGGCTATTTTACTGCAGTCCCAAGGCGGAGGAATTTCCCCCGTACTTGGCGGGGGTGGCGAACACTACCACACACGTAGAGGGATAGAGCGTGTTCTTTTTGCCTTTACGATTGTGGGAATAGTGTTGTTCGTACTGTTAAGTATTGCCAACATCGTCACGGTGTAACGCATATGATGTTTCTTCGAAAAATGTACTGGTATGTGAGTGCATATGTTCATAAGCATGGTCTTCTTATTTTCAGCGCTGTTGTTATGGGCGCTATATTGTTTAGTGTCTTTTACAGAGTTCTTCTATCTGTGTCGCAGTTCAAGAAAACGACGCATGTTGGCAGAGTTGGGTCTGTAACATTAGCAACAATTCCAAGGGACATTCAGGATAAAATTAGTAATGGCCTTACAACGTTGGATGATGCAGGAAACCCAACGCCCGATTTGGCTGAACGTTGGTCGGTGGAAGACGATGGTAAAACATATCGATTTATTCTGCGAAAGGGATTGAAGTGGCATGATGGAAAAGAGCTTCAACCTGAAGATATCGTATATAACTTTACCGACACGCAAGTTGTTATTACAAAAAATGAAGTGATTTTTAAGCTAAAAGAAGCGTTTTCCCCATTTCCCATGGTTGTTTCACAACCGATGTTTCGTGAAGTTCGTAAAAGAAAATGGTTAATATTCAGCAATGCAAGCATCTTAGGAACGGGGCAATACAAAGTCGTCCAGATGAAAAACGAAGGAGGACAGGTCCGAGAAATTGAAATAGAGTCTCAATATGAAAGATTTGTGTATCGCTTCTATCCTACCGAGGAGCGAGCTATTTTGGCGTATAAAAGGGGTGAGGTAGATCTTTTAGAGGATATGTCAGGTATAGATGCTTTACAGACATGGTCGCGTACAACAATAACGACTTCGGTACGAAAAGATCAGTACATCGCTGTATTTTTCAATGTTGGAAACGAGTTATTCGAAAAAACGGTGCGACAAGCACTTAATTATGCCTCGCAAAAACCCATTGGTGAGGAGCATGTTGAGACACCTATTGATCCAAGATCATGGGCGTACAACAAAACTGTAAAGGAATATCCGTATGATCGGGCTAAAGCAGTTTCACTTCTTCTTCGTTCTGTTCCAAAACAACGCCTCAATATTGAACTAACAACAGCTGTTCAATTTCAGCGCGATGCGGAGAGCATTGAGGCACAATGGGAAGAGTTGGGGAAAGTTGCAGCGGTTGCATGTCGACAGAGCAAAGATACGAACAAAAACGACTGTCCCAACCTTGAGATCGATGTTCAGTTGAAAGTTTCCAACGCTCCGGACATCCATAATTTTCAAGCATTGTTAGTTGCGCAGCAGATACCACCTGATCCAGACCAATATTTTTTATGGCATTCGACACAACAAACGAACTTTATGAGGTATTTAAATCCACACGTGGATAAGTTGCTGGAAGATGGTCGAAAGCTACTCGATCGTAAAGAAAGACGAGATGCATATTTAGATTTCCAACAAATTCTTGCAGAAGATTCACCCGCCATCTTCCTCCGTCACCCAATTGTGTATACAATAAAGAGAAGATGAAAAAAGGTGTTTTACTCGTACTTCTTCTTTGTTTCCTTGCAATTGTTGGGGTTGGAGTATTTATGAGCAAATCACCGAATAAAAATGAGGTTAAAGGGGGCGTTATGGCAGCAAAGGCGACTATTCAAACATCAAAGGGAAGTTTTACCATTGAACTGTATCCAGATGAAACTCCTCAAACTGTTAAAAACTTTTCGGATAAGGCTTTAAGTGGTTACTACAAAAACCTGACGTTCCACCGAGTGGAAAGTTGGGTTACCCAGGGTGGTGATCCGCAAGGAAATGGAACCGGTGGCGGAAAAATGCCAACGGAGCTGAGTAAAAGAACTTTTGGTGTAGGAAGTGTTGGTGTTGCTCGAGGCCCAGATATCGCTGTGAGTAATGACAGCCAGTTTTTCGTTTGCACAGATGATTGTGCGTGGCTTACGGGTCAGTACACAAATTTTGGCAAAGTCGTTGATGGAATGGATGTTGTAAAGAGTATCCAAGTAGGTGATACGATCCAGAACATCTCGATCCAACCGTGAAACAACTTGTTTTTTTTGCGTTCGTTGGCCTCGTGCTTCTTTTTTCACCGCTTATCGCTGAGTCATTCCGCGCATACCGTCACATTCGTATTTGTGTGCCAATCGTTGATTCGTACATGTCGCATGCCGATAAGCAGGTCGCAATTTCAGGCGAGATTTGGAATTCGTGGACGAAAGACATTCAACAATGTGTTCGCGCATTTATCTCTTGGGATACTCTTTTCGAAAGGTATGTGACTACTATTCCGGGTGCACAATATTTAGTACAAAGAGCAATCCCTTCTTTGTTGCCAGTCGTTAAAATCGTACGAACGTATACACCTCTTCTAGAAGCATGGTTGCCGCATATTGCGGAAATAAGTGGAGTGTACGGCAAACGAACCTACTTGATTCTCTTGCAAAATAACACAGAGCTGCGTCCAACTGGTGGGTTTTTAGGTTCATTCATTTTTGTTACTACAGAAGGAGGGAGGGTGACCGAAATGCGCGCTGAGGATATTTACGCGCCAGACGGACAATTGAAAGGGTATGTTGAGGCGCCGGAGCCGGTCAAGACATTTCTTTTTCAGCAGGGTGGATGGAAACTCCGAGACTCAAACTGGAACCCTAATTTTCCAGAGGCTGCACAAACGATGTTGTGGTTTTTTGAAAAGGGAGGATATGTCAACGTCGATGGCGTCATCGCTGTAACACTATCAGCTATACAAGATGTACTAACTCCAATGGGCGACATATATATTCCCGATTATGACAAGCATGTAGATGCTGAAACGCTGTATAGCTTCCTGCAGTCACAGACGGAGCTTTCCTTTTTCCCCGGGGCGACCAGCAAACGAGATGTGTTGGGGGCAGCGATGCGTTCTGTAACAAGAGCAATAAACGATCTGTCTTATTCAAAAAAGAAAGAAATAGCCGATGCCGTCATTCGCAGATTAGATTCGAGGGATATTCAAATATGGATGAAGAACTCAAATGTTCAGCACGCACTAGAAAGTCGTGGGTGGGATGGGAGTTTGCGACAAACTTCATGCGAATCGGATCGATGTAGATCAGACGCCCTTGCGATTGTTGAAGCAAACGTTGGAATAAACAAAGCAAACTGCTGTGTTGATCGAACGGTACTCTATGATCTCTGGTTTAATCCAGACGGAACAGCGACATCATCTGTTCGTCTACAATATCAAAACCACAATCCCGTGACACCCCAACCGCCAAAGTTTTATGGAGGTGGTTATAGAAACTACCTTCGAGTATATCGTCGGCTTGACGCAACAATGCTCTCATCTGAGGTGAATGAGTTGGTGACGCCCCGAAAAGATATTTCTATTGAGCCTTTTCCAGCATCGGGCTTTGTTTCATATGGCATGCTGGTTGATGTTCCAGGTGGTGGACAAACAACCACAACTGTGAGATTTGAGCACGCTCTTAAGATGGGGTATACGGAATCACAACGTTTCCTTCTTTTCCTTTGGAAACAGTCGGGATTAACAACAAATGAGTATCACTTGACGATACATGTTCCGTCCAACACGATCGTTCGTCCTGACCGTTTTCAAGACCGAGTAAAAAGAACGGATACGCATACATATGACGTTTCTGTAACGGTGGATAAAGACATGTTATTTGCATTTACACTTCTGCCTTCCTGATCTATACTTCACCTATGAATTTTCTGCGGAGGCATTGGAAAACATTCGTGTTGCTCACGCTCATTTTTGGTGTCATTGGCGCTTTTATATTCAACAGGGTGCAAGCCTCCAAGAAGCAAACTGACGTGTTCGAACATCCTCAATATCGTGATATCAAACAAACAATTGAAGTCTCTGGATCGGTTGATGCAAAAGAAAAAGCGACAATGCGGTTTCTCGCTGGGGGAAAACTCACCTATGTCGGATCAAAAGAAGGTGATCGTGTGAAAAAGTGGCAGACAATCGCATCGATCGACAAGCTAGATCTTCAGAAAAACTTGGAAAAAGACTTGAATAGTTATGCCATTGAACGATGGACGTTCGATCAAAATAAAGATGACAGAAAAGATATATATGGGAACAAGTCGGTTGATCGGTTGAGTGACCAGGATCAATTCACACTGAACAATACAGTACTTACCGTTGAGCTACGCAATATTGCACTACGAAATGCGTCGCTCTACGCGCCATTTAATGGAGTTCTTATTTCTGCTCCCGCGGCCGTACCGGGAACTATTCTTTTAGCGGCAGATGCGTTTATTGTTGTCAATCCAGATAGTATGATGTTTGTTGCAGATGTAGATGAGTCAGATATTTCGAAAATAAAAGAGGGACTACAAGCCTCCATTGGTCTAGATGCATTTCCAAAAGTCGAAATTCCAGTCACAGTTGATCGCATCGCGTTTCAAAGCAAAGAGAAGAGTACGGGGACGGTGTTCCAAGTAGAATTTCATCTACAAAGCCAAGTTGACGGTGTTGTATATAGACTAGGAATGAATGGAAGTGTTCGTATTCAAACTGCAGCAAAAGATCACGCACTCACGATACCTCTCAGAGCAGTGATAGAACGGGATGACAAGTTGTACGTTGAGGTAAGGACGGCAGCTGGGAACACAGAGCAGCGAGAGATACATTCAGGCATTGAGAATGACGAACATGTTGAGGTAACCGAAGGCCTTTCTGAACAGGATGAAGTCCTTCTACGATAACGTATGTCGAACCCATTATTACAACTTGAGGACATTTCCAAAGTATATACGATTGGTGAAACGACCATACATGCGCTCGACCATGTCAATTTGAGTATCGAGGACGGAGAATACGTTGCGGTTACTGGACATTCAGGCTCTGGTAAATCAACACTTCTTCAAGTGTCCTCATTTTTAGATAAACCATCGAGCGGCTCAATCTTTTTACATGGAAAACGCATTGAGAATTTTTCAGAAAGTGACCTCGCGCGTCTCCGAAATAAAGAAATTGGATTTGTATTTCAACAGTTTAATTTACTGCCAAAAACGTCAGCGCTTGATAATGTTGCACTTCCGCTTATTTATGCTGATATTCCCGTCCAAGAGCGTTATCGTAAGGCAAAGGAAACATTGGAACTTGTGGGATTGGGAGATAGACTCAAGAACACACGCGCACAGTTATCCGGAGGGCAGCAACAAAGGGTAGCGATTGCCCGCGCACTTGTGAATAATCCATCGATTATTTTTGCAGACGAACCAACAGGAAATCTAGATTCAAAAAGCAGCGACGAGATCATTGAGATGTTTGACGCTCTACACAAAAAAGGAAAGACAATGATATTGGTGACGCACGAGCAGGAAATTGCACATCATGCGCAACGACAGATCATTATGCTAGACGGAAAGATTATTTCTGATACCAAGAAGCGAAAAAAATAGAACGTATGAATATAGAAAACACAACAAAAATTGCCGTTCAAGCAATTTTTACAAATAAATCTCGTTCATTTCTCACAATGCTGGGAGTTGTCATCGGTGTTTGTGCAGTGATTTTGCTGATGGCAATTGGGAATGGTCTGCAAGAATATATCACCAGGCAGTTTGATGCGTTAGGCGCAAACACAATTACGGTTATTCCCGGCAACATTTTTAATGAAGGTGGCGGGTTTGGCGGTGAGGAGTCTCAAATTGCTGCTCTTACAACAAATAAACTTCGATTTTCAGATGTGCGAGATATTCAGAGATTAGACGGCATTAAAGATGCGTCACCGATAATGATTGGGGCAACCTCGGTTTCGTTCCAAAATGTTACCAAAAAACGGTCTGTTCTCGGCGCGTTGCCAAGCTATCAACACATCCTCAATACAAAGACAAAAACGGGTGATTTTTTTACGGATGCTGATAACGATGGTGCGAAGCGGGTGGTCGTGTTGGGGAGCAAGTTAACTACCGATCTTTTTAATACAGCCGATCCAATTGGTAAAACAGTTCGCGTTAATGGACAGGCTTTTCGCGTGCGTGGTGTTGCTGAGGAAAAAGGAAGTTCATTTGGAGGACCATCGTTTGACGATTATATTTATATGCCATACACAACGTACGTCGACCTTTTTGGTGATACAAAAGTGACTCGTATTGCTGTACAAGCAACAAGCAAAGATGAAGTTCCTCGTGTAATTGACAGTATTAAAAAAACGTTAGGAAAACGTTTAAAAACTGATGATTTTACCGTTATAGAGACGACCGACATCTTAAAGGTTATTAATCAAATTCTTAGTGTTTTAACGTTAGGACTCGGAAGTATTGCTGCAATTTCATTAGTGGTTGGTGGTATTGGAATAATGAATATTATGCTTGTGTCCGTTACAGAGCGAACGCGTGAGATAGGTTTACGTAAGGCGCTAGGTGCAACGCCGAACACGATTTTGCTACAGTTTCTTATCGAGTCGAGTATGCTTTCGATTATCGGTGGCATGATTGGAGTAGCGATTGCAGTATTATTTTCACTCATCATTAATAAATTTTTCCCTGCTTCTGTTAATTTCTCCTCAGTCGCATTAGCATTCGGCGTGTCTGCTGCAATAGGGATCATTTTTGGTGTCGCTCCAGCGAGGCGCGCCAGTCAACTATCGCCCATTGAAGCGTTGCGATACGAGTGAGAAGTGCGCTATGCTTGTCCTATGGGAAGAATCTTCTTATTTTTTGTTTCTGCGTGTTTTGTAACGTTGCTGGTTGCCGGTGGGGTATATGCATGGAAAAACCAGGATGCGTTGAAGGGAAAAATATCGTTAAAAAATGACGACTCTCAAACGGGCGAGGTTTTGGGTGAAGCACAAGAAAAAGTGAGCAATGTTCAGGAGTCTGTTCAACGTGTTGCCGGACCTATTATGAATCAGGTGGCACAAATAGTGAATCAGTCAGCGTCAATGTTGCCACAAGGATCTCTTTCACAGCCTGGTAGTATTAATGTAAACGATGCTGTCGAGCAGGTGAAACAACAAGCGGCTTCTATTCCTGAAAAGGTGTTTCAAGATGCGCGGTATGAGTACTGTAGACAAGTTGTTCAAGACTACGAGAAGAAGAGATAGTGGCAAAGGATATGTGTGGCCTCTTTTTTTTCAATGGCACATAGTGCGTTCAAGAAAAGCTGCCGTGTTAGAATAACCGCATGGATATTCCACAGGAACTACATCAGGAAATTGAGAATCTTCTTCATAGGGCGGTCGATCTTGTTCTACGCCTGAAGCTAGACGAAAAGAAGCAAGTGACTTCTGAGTTGGAGAAACAGACGTTGGCTCCAGATTTTTGGAGCGATCAACAACGAGCAAAAACTGTTGGTCAGCAAATTGCCTCGACAAAGGATGAGTTGGCACAAGCAGAAAAACTTATTTCAATGGGTGACGACCTTCGCGTTATGGTGCAACTTGTGGGAGAGGGTGACGAGTCAACACTTCTAGAGCTTCAGTCCCTGGTGCTTGAGTATAACAAGCTACTGGAAACGTTGGAACAACATCTTTATTTTTCTGGAAAATACGATGCGCTTCCCGCTGTTCTTTCGGTTCATTCTGGACAAGGTGGAACGGAAGCAATGGACTGGGCAAGTATGTTGCAGCGCATGTATACACGGTACTTTGATCGGCAAGGGTGGAAATATCAACTAGTGGAGGAGTCTCGGGGTGAAGAAGCTGGTATTAAGTCGTGTACATATTTAGTGTATGGACCATATGCGTATGGACATCTTCGCGGCGAGTCTGGAACACATCGATTGGTTCGATTGAGTCCGTTTAATGCAGACAATCTTCGTCAAACATCGTTTGCGGGCATTGAAGTAGCGCCACTCATAGAAGACACTCAGGATGATATTGAAGTTAATCCCGATGATCTTGATTGGCAGTTCAGCAGGGCTGGTGGTCATGGTGGCCAAAACGTAAACAAGGTGAATACGGCAGTGCTTTTAACACATAAGCCATCAGGAATCATTATCGAAGTACGACAAGAGCGGTACCAGGAGCAAAATCGCAAAATAGCATTAACACTTTTAAAATCAAAACTGGCAGAAATAGAAGAAAGAAAACGCACAGACGAGCTTGCTCGGGTAAAAGGAGAACACAAAATAGCAGGATGGGGCAATCAAATTAGAAATTACGTGCTTCATCCGTATCATTTAGTCAAGGACGTTCGTACTCACGTAGAAACCTCTGACACGCAGGGCGTATTAGATGGAGAACTTGATCAATTCATCAACGCTGAAGTTCGCATGTAAAAAAAGTACTGTGCAGTGTGTGCTCCGGATGATATAGTGAATGCGGAAGCATATGAGGAGGAATATGAACGACCAGAGTAAACTAGTAAAAGATTTTGGACAAGCTATGGAGGAGGCGCCAACCGCAAAAATGCCTATGAATACCACAACAGAATCTATGCCAGTTGAAACAAAAACTCGATCGCTCATGATTCCCGCCCTACTCATTGCTGTGGTACTTGGTGTTGGAACAGGTTACTTTTTGTTTACAAAAGGTGCCATTCCTAGCTCGTTCAAGAAAACGGCAGTTGTTCAAAATGAAACTGCAAAGAGTGCGGGAGAAGCTGCTGCAGAGGTTGGGAAGGTATACGGTAGTCCGGATTCTAGTACGTTTAAAGACTCAGCTGAAGGAGTATTACTTGCGGGTGGAGTTGGCGGTGAGGGATCGCATCGTATCGTTCGTGAGGGTGGTGAAAGTCAGACTGTGTATCTCACATCCTCGGTTGTGGATCTAAAATTGTTTGAAAATCATCGAGTACTTGTAAAGGGTGAGACGTTCAAGGCGCAAAGGGCTGGATGGCTCATGGACGTAGGTCAGGTAAAGGTGCTTGAATTAAATGCCACGCTCCCCGATTGGGCGAAAAAAGCGTTGGAGAAAGCTGAAACGAATGGCAACGGAAACTAAACCGTTTGCCTCTCTGTCAATGATCGAGTTTAACCGAGTCACAAAACAATATCCAACAGGTCAGGCTGCATTGTCAGATGTTAGTTTTGTGATCGAACCGGGCGAATTTGTGTTTTTTGTCGGTCCTACGGGTGCTGGGAAAACCACGATCATGAAGTTATTGACCCGCGAGCTGGTACCAACAGAAGGTATGGTAGCCGTCCTTGGAGAAAATCTTCAGAATATCAAGAAAAGCGCCGTTCCGAAGCTGCGCAGAGAAGTTTCGGTTGTGTTTCAAGACTATAAATTACTCCCCGATAGAACGGTTGCAGAAAACATCAGTCTTCCTTTGGAGATAGCAAACAAAACAGAAGATGAGATAAAAAGCCGAGTTGCCGATCTATTGGAACTTGTCAATCTTTCTGGGAAAGAGCTGTATTTTCCCGTGCAACTTTCCGGCGGTGAAGCGCAACGCGTCAGCATTGCGAGGGCGTTAGCTGTTGGTCCCAAAGTACTTTTTGCGGATGAACCAACCGGTAACTTGGATCACGAATCAGCAATCGCAATCGCAAAACTTCTCGATAAAATCCACCAACTCGGTACAACAGTACTTATGGCAACGCACAACCTAGACCTCTTAAAATTATTAAAGAAGCGCGAGCTTCACTTAGATAAAGGGAAGTTGGTAAAGGATACGAAGGCAACGAAGGAGAAATCTCCGAAAGAGCGTGAAGAAAAAGAAGACAAGAAAAAGGAAAACGAGAAACATGGGTAGAACAATCCGCGAGGCATTTACGCAGATGCGCCGCACTCCTTATCAGGCATTAGGAGCTATTCTCGTTCTCTTCATAACATTCTTTGTGGGATACGCGTTTTCACTGCTGCTCTATGGATCAGAGCACGTGCTTCGATTTGTTGAAACGCGACCGCAGGTGACAGCATTCTTTAAGAGTGAAACAGCCGAGGCGGATATTCGTGGCATCGAAAACGACATGCTCGCAAAACCATACGTTGCAAAGGTGAAGGTTGTGACAAAGAATGATGCGCTTGCGCTGTATAAGGAAGAAAACAAGCGCGACCCACTTCTTTTAGAGCTTGTGACAGCAGATATTTTGCCGGCAAGCATCGAGGTGAGTGGTAGAGATATTGGTTCACTTGAGCAGATTCAAAAAGATCTTGAGGTATACAAAAGCAAGGTTGATGAGATTGTGTTTCAAAAAAATATCATTGACTCGTTAGCTCGATGGACGATGGTGATTCGTTGGGTTGGAATCGCAATTATTAGCGTTCTCGGCGTGACGTCTCTCATCATCATGATGGTTATCATCAGCATGAAGGTTGCTATGAAGAGGCAGGAGATTGGCATCATGCGATTGCTCGGAGCAACCTCTTGGTATATTAATGGTCCATTCCTCATAGAAGGTGTAAGTTATGGAGTGTTTGGCTCATTGTTGGCCTGGGGTGTTGTGACGGTTGGTGTGTTATATGCAACGCCGTGGATCATCGACTTTTTTGGCGAGATCCCTGTACTGCCTATCCCTTGGAGCTTTCTAGCATTTCAAATCGGAGTTGGTCTGGCAGTAGGTGCCCTGAGTGGAGCTATTGCAAGCATGCTCGCGCTTCGACGCTTCATCAAGTAAACTAGAGGTGTGAATATTCGCAAACTACTGTTGGTTTTTGGTCTTGTTTTTTTCATCTCAGCTTTTCGCGTTCCAGTATTTGGTGTAGAAAATTGCGCGGATGGTGATCTTGGATGTGTTGAGCAACGAATTAACGAGTATCAACAAAAAATTACCGAGCTACAAGGACAACAGAGAACACTAAGTGAAACGATCCGCTATTTGGATAGCAAAATAAAGCTCACCGAAAGTCAGATTAAGAAAACAGAGCTAGAAATAGTGTTACTAGAGAAAGAAATCGTCGTATTAAATACAAGAATTGACGGACTTGAGGTTTCTCTCCAACGCTTAACTCAAGTGTTGATCGATCGAATACAGGAGGCATATAGGAGGAGATTTGAGGATCCGGTCCTTCTTTTATTCACATCAGGTGGGTTTGGTGATTTCTTCATTAAATATAAATATATACAGCTAAGTCAAGAGTACACGCAAGGCATGCTTACTGATGCTGAGTCTCAAAAAGTTTCGTATGACAAAGAAAAAACGTTGAAGGAGCAAAAACAAGCTGAAATTGAATTAAAACGAGAACAATTGCAAAGCCAGCGTAAACAACTTCAATCACAGCAAGAGGGTAGAAGACGTTTGCTTGTTGAGACAAGAAACAGTGAATCGGTTTACCAAGCAAAGCTTGCGCAAGCTCGAGAAGAGTATGAGGCTATTCAAAACATTATTGCAGGCAAGGGAGAGGAAACGGAGGTTGGAAATGTAAAAGAAAGCGATCGTATTGCAACAATTATTCAGGGTTCTTCATGTAATTCTAGTGGAGCACATGTGCACTTCATTGTTTCAAAAAATGGCGTAGCGATAAATCCATTTTCGTATCTACGCGGTGGAGTGGAATACGAAAACTGTTCTGGTTCGAGCTGTGGTAGTTCTGATGGTGATTCTTTCAATCCTTCGGGGTCGTGGAGATGGCCAATAGAACAGAAAATTAAATTTTCACAAGGATTTGGATATACATGGGCCGTCCAAAACACATATGTAAGATATATATATAAAAGTCATAATGGTATTGATATCAACAGCATGAGTTCTTCTAACGTGTTTGCTGTAAGGGATGGTAAGCTTTTTCGTGGAAGTTACCGAGGGAACAATGGATGTTCATTACGATACGTAAGGTTAGAGCAGGGTGATGGAGTTTCCACTTTTTATCTTCATATTAACTATATGTAGAAAAACATTCATAAAATTCACATTCGATTCGTAATCTCATTGTTAGTTATTTGTTAGATTACATCTGTACGATATTATATGTGCGTCTTCGTTTTTTATTCATGGTATTGCTTTTCGTTTCTTTTCACACTCCTGCTTTTGCGCAGGAAAGTGTTGATGTTTCCCTCTCTGAGCTTTATCCCAATCCCCTCGGTGACGACCTGAATTCTGAATGGATCGAGCTCTATAACGCAGGAACCAATGAAGTCTCCCTTTCTGGATGGACACTGAAAGATACCGATGGATCTGTTAAAACATATACGTTTTCTAACCAGTCAATTGAGGCGGGTTCATATCTCGTTATTCCAAAAACCATTTCTGGCATAACGCTGAACAACGATCACGATGGCGTTGTCCTTTCGTCTCCCGACGGAACGACTTCTCAAACAAGATATGACCATGCAATACCGGAAGATATTTCCTGGTCCTTATTGCAAGGTGTTTGGAATGAAACGTCGCCGACCCCGGGAGTTCTGAACGAAGAACCTACTGTTACCCCGTCCCCGTCGCCATCTTCATCACCCACACCATTTCCTAGTACCCCGCTTCCTTCGTCATCATCTTCATTATTACCAACACCATCTACTTTCCCATCAATGTCTCTTACAAGTCGCCCAAGTCTTTCCGAAGTAAAAGCGTGTGGGAGTGAGGGGGAATGGGTTGAACTGTACAATGCGGGTGATAGCGATGTGAATCTTGATGACTGGAGTCTAGGTGATTTACGATCATCGGTAAAAACGCTCAATGGTCTTACGATACAGCCGCATCAATATCTCGCAATTGATTTCACATATGCTGTACTTAACAACAGTGGCGACGATGTTCGCCTGCTTTTTGATGGTGAGGTGATTGAGCAGTTTTCGTACATTGCATGTCAAAACAACACCTCTTGGGCAAAAGAGAATAATGTGTGGGCAGAAACAAATTGTCCAACAAAGGGATCTGTAAATAGCGCATGCGTAGCAGAAAAAAGTACCGTAGAAAAGAGTGTGTTGCCGTCATCAAGTCCGGCCGTTTTCACACCACAAAAAGAAGCATCTGCATCAACCACATCAACGACAGTTCCCACGAAACCCACACTATCATACGTATTACCTTCTCTCGTTCAAACATGGAGCAATGAAGTTGCGGTTACGACTGTCTCAGCTGAGGTACAGGTTCAGTCTGTATTTCATTCACCGCAACAGGAAAAGCGAATATACCCAGGCGAGTTCTTTCTTATGGGCGGTGGATGTTTCTTTCTTTCCTGCAGCACAGTCCTTTTTCGCATGCTACAATTTTGACCATGGTTCGACGTATCCTGCCATTTCTAGCTCCAGTCTTATGGATGGTGTTCATCTTCTTTCTTTCGTCACAGCCGGTTCTTCCTGGTCCGAATGTTTTTTGGCAGGATTTTCTGTTCAAGAAGAGTGCACATATTATTGTGTATACAGTGTTGTTTTTTCTTTGGTATCGCGCTTTTTCACTTTCCTCAAAAAAGAAGTTGTATATGCTCCCGTTCCTTTTAACGCTT
>DATEVM010000091.1:0-6286 GCA_035281785.1 Patescibacteria group bacterium | reverse complement strand
TTAGTTATCACGCACGTGAACTCTGAGCACCCACTTCTAGAAGGTCAGACGGTGACAACAATAGGAGATGATCGCGGAATGTTGCCATTTTTACCGATAGGCACGATCGAAAAGGTACTCAGCTCGGCTTCAGATCCGTTTCAAAGTGCTGAAGTGCGAATAGCACTGCATGTGCGTAATGGTATGCCGGTAAGTGTACTGCAAAACGGGGAGGTACGATGATGCCTCTAGTGGTTGCGATGACTGTGTTGGTTGGATCACTTTGGGTTGAACTAGCGCTTGGTTTGTATGGGTGTTTTTTTGCAGCAACGCTTTTTCTTTTCCCAAATACAAAACATCATCGAAATTGGTATGTAGCACTCCTGTTCGTTGTTGTAATCGTTGCCGATTTGGCATTCCAACGCCATTTGGGAACAACCGCACTTGTAATGGGAGTGGTCCTAAGTATTTGGAACGGCGTTCGCAGGCTAAGCCGTTGGCGTTTTTTTGCGTACCTTGGTTTAGGAGGCTTGGCAAGCTTGCTGCTTTCAGGATATAAAGAACATCTTGTGACCGTCGGCACAATACTCATCTTTTTATGGAGCTTCGTTCGCCTTATTACCATTGCCACGAGGCCCACAGAAATTCGCGCAGAATGACATACAGTCGAACATATTGGGTAGGTATCATCATGCTCGTCGCTACCGTAATAGCGTTGTTTCGTGTGACAGAACTTCAATTATTCCGCGGGAAAGAACTTCGGGCTAAGGCAGATGAAAACAGATTTTTTACCCGCTACCTTCCTGCACCAAGGGGTGTCTTTCGCGATAGGAATGGGCGAGTGCTTGTGTATAACGCACCCCTCTATAAAAAGGCTTCCTTTGGCACAGAAAGTAGTCCGTACCCAACTCTTGAGGAAATAACCGAAGAGGAGGCGATCCAGTTATTAGCGCATGATGAAAAAAACGTGTTTATTGATCAGAAAAGAACGTATTCTTATGGACAAGCATTGTCGCATGTACTGGGGTATGTGGGGGAGACAACTCGGGACGAGCTACGCGCAAACCCGAACTACTATATTGGTGAGAGTGTTGGTCGACTAGGCCTTGAAAAAGCGTATCAGGAACAGCTCTCTGGAAGATTTGGTAAAGAAGTGTTCGAGATGCACGCGACAGGAAAACTACTTAGGTCAATTCATCGCGAGGAACCGGTTGCTGGCACTGATATCGGTCTTACGATTGATGCATCGTTTTCCGCTGTTGCATATCAAACGTTGAACGGGCGGAGGGGTGCTGTTGTTGCGAGCGACCCGGAAACAGGTGAGGTACTCGCACTTGTGAGCAGTCCTGGATTCGATACAACTGCAATGGGGGACGCTCTAAAGGATGAGCGTTTGCCGATACTGTTTCGCGCGGTCAATGGAACATATCCGCCAGGATCAACATTCAAAATAATTACCGCCGCCGCCGGTTTACAGCAGAACGCTATTACGCAGGATACCCTTATAAAGGATGAGGGCGTGCTAAGGGTTGGAACATACAGCTATGGCAACTGGTATTACTCTCAATATGGTCGGGTTGAAGGAGATGTGAATGTTGTCAAAGCTATACAACGGAGCAACGATATCTTTTTTTATAAAGTGGCAGAACTCGTAGGACCTGAATCACTCGCTGCAATGGCAAGACGATTTCATCTTGGTTCAAAGACGGGGATTGATATGCCGCAAGAATCGTCAGGGGTGATCCCCGATCCTGAATGGAAGCGGCGAACGCAGGGTGAGGATTGGTTTTTGGGAAACACGTACCATATGGGGATCGGGCAAGGGGATATTCTTATTACTCCGTTGCAAATAAACCAGATGACTGCGGCTGTTGCACGCGGTGGCGTATGGTGTAAACCATTTTTGCGGGAAAATAGTACCCCGCGATGTGAGGAACTTAACTTGACTGGTGACACTCTTCGTCTTATTCATGAGGGAATGAAGGCTGTGTGTGCCACAGGAGGGACAGCCTTCCCGTTTTTTGACAAAAAACCTGTTGAAGTCGCATGCAAGACTGGCACGGCAGAGTTTGGCCCAGCTGATGCGAGTGGAAAACGGAAGACGCATGGATGGATGACTCTCTTTGCTCCTGCGGATAAACCCACAATCGCTCTTACGGTGTTAGTCGAGGGAACAGAAGAACAAAAGTTTATAGAAGGATCGCGAGACGCAGGTCCGATCGCAAAAACGCTCATTGAGTGGTGGTTTGCACATACTACAGGTCGATAACTTTTTCTTATGTCATGTGTATCATTTGTCCGTTTTTCGTAAGGTTCATTTTATACGATATCGGGTATTATGGGCACACTGCTCAACATAGTCACATCTTCACCCAAGAGCGAAACGTATCCATCACTCTTGCACACGATACCGGATTTTCCAGAGCTCATATATCATCAGGGAGTCCCATTGTTGTCATCAGATCGAGTTATAGCGGTTGTGGGAACACGGAACATGACGGCCTATGGGGCAATGGTAACGCGAACACTAACCAAAGGGCTCGTAGAGCGTGGGTGGGCGATTCTTTCTGGTTTGGCTTTTGGCGTTGATGCGGAATCCCACACAACAGCACTACGATGTGGCGGAAAAACCGCAGCCGTGTTGCCGGGTGGACTTTTATGTATTGCGCCGCATACGCATACGCAGCTTGCACAACGTATCTTGAACAGTGGCGGTGTGCTGTACTCGGAATATGAACCGAATGTTGAACCCAGAAAACATCATTTTTTTGCAAGAAACAGATTAATTGCGGGAATGAGCGCTGCGGTATTAGTAACGGAAGCTGGATCTCGATCTGGAACGAGTATTACCGTATCCCGCGCTGCAGAGTACGGACGACCTGTGTTTGCTGTGCCAGGTCCAATCACAAATCCATATAGTGAAGGAACAAAAGCATTTATAAATATGGGAGCAACCTTGGTGACGAGTGCGGAGGACTTACTCACCTATATAGATGAAGGGAAGAGTCGACTGGTCCGACAGCAACTTCTATTTGAGAGTGAGATTGAACGACAAATTTTTGAGTATGTTCAACATGTTGGAGGGGCGTCGATTGAGCAGTTGATTCAACAACTTCATGAGAGGCCGGAGCGTGTTATCCGCGCACTTACGTCACTGGAAATACGCGGTCTTATACATCGTTCTTTTGGTCGCTATTTGACAGCATGATACACTTAACCCTATGCAACTTGTGCTAGTAGAGTCGCCAACCAAAGCAAAAAAGCTATCTCAATTCCTCGGAAAAGAGTTTTCCGTGGAAGCAAGTATGGGCCATATTCGAGACCTGCCAAAGAAGAAACTTGGGGTTGATGTTGCTGCGGATTTTGAGCCAGAGTACGAACTTGTTGAGGGGAAGCGGACGGTGCTAGCCAAGCTCAAAAAACTCGCTTCGTCCTCTGAACGCGTATATCTTGCGACCGACCCCGACCGGGAGGGTGAGGCTATTGCGTGGCATCTTTCACAAGTGCTGCAGCCAAAAAGTAAAAAGGGTCCGGAATTTGTCCGCTCAACCTTTCATGAAATTACAAAAGATGCGGTGTTGGATGCAATACAGCATCCGGCAGCGCTCAGCATGGATTTGGTCGACGCACAACAAGCTCGCCGCGTGCTAGATCGTCTTGTGGGGTACCAACTATCTCCAGTGTTGTGGAAAAAAGTACGTCGAGGATTGTCTGCGGGTAGGGTGCAGTCTGTTGCACTTCGGCTCGTTGTTGAACGAGAGCGGGAAATAAAGGCATTTATTCCTCAGGCATATTGGGAGGTTGATGCGACGTTAAAGATTGAGAATGGATCGTTTTCAGCCCGACTTGCAGAAAAAAATGGCAAGACATTCGAACCAAAAGAACAGGATGAGGTTGATAAAGTCGTTACCTCACTAAAAAAAGCATCGTACAAGATTGCCACGGTGCAGAAGACGGAAAGAACTCGTGTTAGTTTGCCGCCGTTTACTACGTCGACCTTACAACAGTCAGCCTCGAACCGACTGGGGTGGAGTGCAAAACAGACTATGATGATTGCTCAGGGCTTGTACGAAGAAGGGTATATCACATACCACCGTACAGATTCTGTGGCATTGTCGTCGCAGTCGATAGATATGGCCCGATCATACATTGATAAAACATATACAAAGTCGTACGTTCCTGAATCTCCAAGATTTTTCAAAACATCAAGCAAGAACGCACAAGAAGCGCACGAGGCAATTCGTCCAACAGATACATACGTTTCTTTGGATACAGTGGAATCTTCCATGAGTCCAAAGCATGCAAGGCTGTATGAACTCATTTGGCGTCGATTCGTTGCTTGCCAAATGGCCTCTGCGGTGTACGACCAAACTTCCATCACTGTTGAAGCGAACGAGGGAAGCAATCAATACGCATTAAAGTCTGCAGGTTCTGTGTTGAAATTTGATGGGTGGATGAAGCTCTTTCCAAACCAGGGTGACGTTGTTCTTCCAGATGTGAAAGAGGGAGAAGGTGTCGACCTTGAAAAAGTTGACTCTGTGAAGAAGATGACGCTACCTCCGGCTCGCTATAACGACGCATCGCTCATCAAAACACTAGAAAAACTTGGCATTGGTCGTCCGAGTACCTACGCAACAATTATCAGCGTGATATTGGATAGAGGATATGTAGAGCGAAAAGAAAAAGCGTTTATGGCGACAGTTATTGGTGAAACAGTGGTGGATTTTCTGGTTAAGTATTTTCCAAAAGAACTAGACTATCAATTTACCGCAGAGATGGAAGATAGTTTGGATGCGGTGGCCCGCGGTGAACGCCAGTGGCGAACCGTTATTCGTGCCTTTTTTGATCCGTTTGAGGCACAGGTAAAGCAAGTTACAAAAGATGCGGAACGTGCAAAAGTTCCGGTTGAGGAAACGGGAGAGATGTGTCCGGACTGCAAGGAAGGCAAACTGGTTATTCGCTCCGGAAGGTTTGGAAAGTTCATTAGCTGTTCCAGATTCCCAGAGTGTAAGTACACTGCAAAAATTATTGTGAAGGTTGATGGTATGAAGTGTCCCGACTGTGGCATTGGGGACGTCGTTATTAAAAAAACGAAGCGGGGGAGAAATTTTTTTGGCTGCTCAAGATACCCGGAATGTACGTTTGCCAGCTGGAAAAAGCCTGGGGAAAAAGAAGAATAGGACAAGCCCATTATGGTTCTCTCTGACAGAGACATTCAAAAATACATCAAGGCGGGAAAGATAAAGATTGATCCACTCAATCCTGAGCATATTCGCCCCGCAGCTATCGATTTAACGCTCCACGAAAACTTTCGTATCTTTCGCAATAACGCGCATACGCACATAGATGTGAAAGAGAAGTTTGATGTCACTGAACTTGTTCATGCGAATAAAGACGGTTCTATTGTCATTCATCCTCGCGAGTTCATTTTGGGTTCAACAAAGGAAAATATATCGGTTCCATCGGACTTAATTGGATTGCTAGAAGGACGGTCTTCGTTGGGAAGAATTGGAATTATTGTTCACGCAACGGCAAGTTTTGTTCAACCTGGATTTTCCGGATACCTTACGTTCGAGATGAGCAATATCAGCAATATGCCGATCAAGCTTTATGCCGGCATGCGGGTGGCACAGCTCGCTTTCCTCAAGATGAGTTCGCCGGTCAAGCAGGATTACTCGAGGTTGAAGAATAAGTACCAGGACCAAGAACCTCCAACAGCCTCCAAAATTTTGGAAGACTTTCATTCTTCTTGAGAGCATTTCACGTCTTGAACCTTTTGTTTTCCTTCGGTATGCTCGAAGCTATGTCAAAAACCATGAAAAAACCAAAGAAAACGCCAAAAAAGAAGAGAGTGACTATGCAAAAAAGTGCGCGCAAGCGGAAAAGTCTGAGTAAGTCAAAAAGCACTCGTACGATCAAAAAGAAAAGCGCCCACCGTCATACGAGCAACATAAATCTTTCTTCGTGGCCGCTCCTGTATAAAGATATTTTAAAAGTAAAAAATCCACGTCATCATGTTGCGGTGTGTTGTTTGTGGACCGAAAGGCAGGTTGTTGAGACGTTGTTGAAGAACGTGGACTACAACACAATCGGCAACCTTTATAGTGCCCAGGGTATCAATGCCATGATTCGCAATATCTTTGCCAACCCACACATTCGTGTCATTGTTCTTTGGGGGGCAGAAATGTCACTATCGGGACACTCTCTTCTTATGTTGAAACAGAAGGGTGTTGATGCTACGAATCGAAAAATTGTTGCTGCTCGAGGAGAAATCGAACGAGAGCTACCCGACTCGGTCGTGGAGGAG
>DATEVM010000090.1:0-2251 GCA_035281785.1 Patescibacteria group bacterium | reverse complement strand
TGTGCATGTACTTGAAAAACGAGGAAGTGATTTTGTTCCAGTAAAAACCGGAAAATCTATGCGATCTTTTGATCAATCGAAATTAGAACAATTTCTTTCTGGCGAGATAAATGCGGATGCGCTTCTTGACTAAGACATAGTGCGTGACGCGTTATTTTTATAACGAGGTTTTGAAACGCGCGACCACATGATATCATGACGCCATGATCATTCTTCGTCCGCTCGATCTTAAAGAGCGTACACTGTACAACTCGTCTGTTAAACACCCTTTGCAAACATGGGAGTGGGGTGAATTTCGGAGAAAAACCGGTGTCGACGTTGAACGGTTTGGTCTTTTTGACGGTCCAAAGGTTGTTGGCGGCATACAGGTTACATTTCATCCGCTTCCGTATGTTCCGTACACAGTAGGATATTTCCCGAAAGGACAGATGCCGGATGAGGTGCAGCTGCAAGCACTCTTAGATCTGGGTAAAAGAAAACATGCGCTTTTTATTAAATTAGAGCCGAATGTCGCGGAACCGGTTGGAACGGTGAGCGGGCACGATAAAATTCGAAAATATCTTCTAGATCACGGGGCAATTCCAGGTCGTCCGCTTTTTACAAAGTACACATACATTTTAGACCTTACCCCATCTGAAGATGTGTTATTAGATCACATGAAACCAAAAACTCGGTACAACATCCACCTTGCAGAACGAAAAGGGGTTGAGATTGTGATGGATGACACTGATCAGGCTCTGGAAGCGTATATCGAAATCATGAAGACGACGACAACGCGTCAAGGTTTTTATGCACATGGTCCTGAGTATTTCAGAACAATGTGGAGCACGCTGAAGCCAACAGGAATAATGCATATATTTCGAGCTGTATATCAAGGAAAAACGCTTGTTTGCTGGATTGTATTTATTCACAACAACGTTCTGTACTATCCGTATGGCGCAAGCTCAAACGAGTTTCGCGACCTTATGGCGAGCAACCTTATGATGTGGCGCGTCATTCAATACGGAAAACAGCAGCGCTGTACGAGTTTTGATATGTGGGGATCTCTTGGTCCCGATGCGAGTCCAAGCGACCCATGGTTCGGCTTCCATAAATTTAAAGAAGGGTATGGCGGGATACTGACAGAGTTTGTTGGATCATATGATCTTGTGGTTCAACCGCAGCTCTATACTATGTATCGCACGGTTGAGAATCTTCGGTGGAACATACTAAAGTTACTCGCAAGTTTTCGAAGATAAAAAGGGGTTCATTTGATCGTACAAATTCTTTTTTGGACATTCCTCGGCAGTGTTGCATCACTAATTGGTGGTATTCTCTTGGCGCTGCGGAAAAAGCCTTTTTCACACAAACAATCAATGTTGATTATTTCCTTTGCAGCAGGAGTTATTCTTTCGACAGCGCTTTTTGACCTCTTTCCAGAAGCGTTAGCAGCGTTCGAGTCGCAAGGAAATACTGATTTATTATGGGTGTGGACACTTGCAGGAATCGTGTCGCTTTTCTTATTGGAAAAATCATTAGTTTGGTATCACCACCACCATGAAGAACATGCGCACGCAAAGGCGGTACCGATTATGGTGACTGTTGGTGACACTATTCACAATGTTATTGATGGTATCGTGATCGCCGCATCGTTTCTTGCAGATACGAGGTTGGGAATCGTAACAGCAATTGCTGTGGCTGCACACGAAATTCCACATGAAATGGGCGATTTTGGCATCGTGCTGACGAAGGGGTGGAGCCGAAAGAAGGCGATTCTACTGAATCTGGCCAGCTCGTGTGCATCGTTCTTGGGAACGATCGGTGTTCTATACTTTCGCCAGGCATCAGAACAACTATTGCCTATTTTTCTTGGGTTTTCTGCGGGGAGCTTTTTATACCTAGCTTGTTCAGATCTAATTCCTGAACTTCATCACGACTGTGAAAGAGAAGCGCATACACAGAACTTTTCACAAATTATTGTCTTTTCCTTGGGTATTTTTGTTGTCTGGGGCCTTATTTACCTTCTCGAGAGGTAGCCTGGGGTACTGTTTCTTCTCTCGAGTAAATGGTATAATGCAGGCATGGATAGATTTTTGCGTGATACAGATATAACAAACAAATCAGTATTGGTTCGTTTGGATTTAGACCTCCCACTTGAGGGTAAATCGTTTGACACTACACGCCTTGAAGATGGAATATTAACTCTCCGATATCTATTAGACCATGATGCATCTGCAATAACGGTAATCGGCCACCTTGGTCGACCGGATGG
>DATEVM010000089.1:0-12966 GCA_035281785.1 Patescibacteria group bacterium | reverse complement strand
AAAAACAATTCGTTTATTTGCACGAACAACTCCCGATCAGAAGCTGACGATCGTAAAGGTGTTGAAGAACAACGGTGAGGTAGTGGCAATGATGGGTGACGGTGTAAACGATGCGCCGGCATTGCATACCGCTGATATAGGCATTGCTGTGGGTGAAGCTACCGACGTTGCCAAAGAATCTGCTGATTTAGTCCTTCTTGATTCCAATTTTTCAACGATTGTTGGGGCGGTAGAAGAAGGAAGAGGAATGTTTGAAAATATCAGGAAAATTGCTTTATATCTCATGTGCGATGCTTTTGGGGAAATTGTTGTTGTGTTGGGCGGCATGATTCTTGGTCTCCCACTACCCATTACAGCAGTACAAATTCTTTGGATTAATCTGATTTCCGATGGGTTTCCCAGTCTAACTTTGGCAATTGATCCAAAACGAATAGATATTATGAAAGAAAGACCGCGTCCATCAAAAGAAAAATTGGTGAATACATGGATGATTACCTTAATAGGCATTGTAAGTTTGGCTGCCGGTTTGATAGCTTTGGTTGCATATCAGATCGTGTACATGCTAACTCGGGATGTAGCGTTGGCCCGTTCCATGGTTTTTTTGACTCTCGGACTTAACTCTCTTACCTATGTTTTTTCGGTGCGCACGTTAATGACTCCTTTTTGGAAAAATAATGTATTTGAAAACCGTTGGTTAATGGTTGCGGTGGTCATTGGGTTCGGTTTACAAACTTTGCCATTTTCTACCAACTCGCTCAGGCAATTTTTCGGACTAGAAAGCCTGGATGTATCGTACTGGGTTATTGCAGTCGGATTATCTATATCGGTTTTTCTTGTTGTCGAGCTTTTTAAGTTTTTTTACAGTTTGAGACATAGTAACGACAAGAATCGAACAAGTTGAGATTGTATATTGTATACTGGCAGCTGTGAGGGTGGATTATGCCGAATTCCGTGAATGACAGTCTTTCAAAATCTTTGAGAGATATTAAGTTAGGCGACCATTTGTGTTTGATTTATGAAACTCAGGAAGAGCAGTTTGAGGTGGTCATTCCGTTTATTAAATATGGTTTGGAGAAGAACGAAAAGTGTATCTATGTTGCCGATGATAATACGGTTGAGCAGGTGATGGGAGCAATGAGTTCGGTTGACAGTGAACTGTTCACCGAGGCCATAAAAAAAGGAAGCTTACTCATACTGACGAAAAAGGATTCATATCTCAAAGATGGCTATTTCGACCCGGAAAAAATGATTGCTTTGTTAAAACAAATAGAACAAGAAGCAATACGCGATGGATACAGCGGCCTCAGAGTAACCGGAGAGATGACCTGGATGTTAGCTGCTGAACCTGGCTCAGACAGATTGATGGAATACGAGGCTGAGTTAAATAATTTCATCCCAGGCAGTAAAGCTTGTGGAATTTGCCAATACAATGCGAAAAGATTTTCCAATGAAATACTGTTAGACGTGTTTAGTACTCATCCGTTTGTAATTATCAGTGGCAGGTTAGTAGCGAATCCTCTTTACTCAACCCCCGAGGAATTTTTATTGAGGCGAAAATCGCTTCGATAACTTTATAAAATCTCGCATGTATGCGTGTATTTTCTGATTACGCAAAAGATGTATGTATTCGTTATACTGTCTTCATGCCTTCTCTGATGGATGGATTTAAAGACTACCTTTTAGGTCGGATTGATACTGAAAAAAAACTACTAAGCGAGGATGGTGGTGTATATGTTGATGGCAGGAGAATTTATAATGTCTCTAGAAGTGTCGTTGCGGAATTAGCACTTCTGTATCTGGATGAAATACTTTCGTACGAGCGTTCCCCACAGGTTTTAGAGATAGGCGGGGGTGAGGGAAATGCAATTCGCGCACTCATAGAAAGCGGGAGAATCAGTCCGAGAAATATAACAATGACGTCACTAACAGGTCTTTCCGCTCATAAAGAACTGAAGGCAAAAGGGGTCAAGGTATATACGGGGGTTGTGGTCGAAAGACTGCCCAAACAGTGGACGAATAAATTTCATCTTGTTATGGCTAGTGCTGTGTTGCAATGGGCCGAGAGTTCCGAGGCAGTACAAGAAATCTATCGGGTTCTCAAATCAGGCGGATTAATTGTAGGTTTTGATGCACGACCCACCGTGGCGAGTGTTGAAGTTGCTGCTCGGGATCTTGGTATGACGAATGTATTAGAGTCGTATGACTCGTCGGAATGGTCAGAGCGCGCAAGCGGGCTTGTTCCTTTTGTTCTACAGAAGTAGGTGAAACCTTTGATGTGCAAGAGGGGCAATAGTAATAAGCTTATACGTTCTACTACTTCGTAGTAGTTCTACCCTTGCTATACTGATCCCATGCCAAAACCACGTAGTCTTCATTATGTTTCTGACAAAAACCTTGTATGGCGACGAACAAGGAATGGAGATAGTTTTCGTTTCGTCAACCGATTGGGTCGCCCACTGCACACGAAGGATGCTGAAAGAATAAAGGCGCTTGTGATTCCTCCGGCTTGGGAAGATGTTCATATTTCCCCTGATCCCTACGGACATATTCAAGCGACTGGTTTGGACGACAAAGGGCGCAAACAATATATTTACCATCCTTCTTGGATTGAATATAACCAACAGCATAAATTTGATTCGCTGAAGAAATTCGGTGAGGTCCTGCCAACACTGCGTGAAGTTGTTGCCGGTCATATGCGTCAGCATGAACTCACGCGCGAACGCGTTCTTGCAACCATTGTATGGCTTTTGGAGCACACCTTTATTCGCGTGGGAAACAAGGAGTATGTTGATGAGAATCAGTCGTATGGACTAACCACAATGCGTACAAAGCACGTAGACGTTGACGGTAATACAATCAAGTTTAGTTTCAAAGGAAAAAGTCACGTCTATCACGAGCTCGATATTCGCAATCCACGCGTTGCGCAAACGCTCAAAGAATGTATTGAATTGCCCGGTTATCAGATTTTCAAGTACCTGGAAGAAGGAAAACGACGCACCGTTGATGCCGCTGAAGTAAATGCATACTTAAAGGAAATTAGCGGAGAATCTCTCTCTGCAAAAGACTTTCGTACATGGGGAGGCACAATTCTTGCTGGAGACACGCTCTATGAGATGGGTGAACCCACCGAGGAGCTCTCGGCAGAGAAAGTGATGGTGCGGGCGGTTGCCTCTGTCGCAGAACATCTCGGTAATACTGATGCAGTATGTCGGCAATACTACATTCATCCCAAGGTGATCGAAAGTTATGAAAAAAATACACTCATTCCACACTTTTTAAAAGTTGAGCAGATGAAATCTAAAATCCCCAACGGTTTAGCTTGGCAAGAGTACGCTACTTGGAGCTTGCTGGACAAATCATAGAGATCATGTTCAGGTAAATATTGTTCCATCCATGCGTTCGGCGTACAATTTTAATGTCAGAGTCGTTATTGGCTATATGAAAAAACTACGTATTGCAGTTATCGGCGGCGGACTTACAGGCTGTTGCTCGGCAGCATCGCTTCATGATATTGCGGAAGAGATTACCGTTTTTGAGTCCGATCCATTATTAATGGACGAAGCTTCTTTTTACAACGAAGGAAGAATTCACTTGGGTTATACCTATGGGATGGATAAGAGTTTGGATACGGTCAGACTCATGGCAAAAACTGCAGTGGTATTTGAGAAGCTTCTTGTCCGTTGGTTTGGGAGTGAAATAAGTAAAGTACCCCGCTCATCGCCCTTTAACTATACAGTTCATAAAAACGGACTTATGAACGGTGATGAATATGCGAATCATGCAAGGCGGGTTGGTGAAATCGTTCGAGGGGTGTTAGAAAAAGATGATACTTGTTTTGGCGTCGATCTTAAAAAAATGCCGCATAAACTTAGTTCTGCGTATATGTCGAGTCATTATGATATAAACAATATCATCTCAGCATTTGAAACAAATGAAATAAGTGTCGATCCTGAAGCGATAGCAGAAATTATTAGAAAAAATATACTTAAAATACCGAGGGTTAACGTCAGACCTCAGTCCGAAGTGTTAAGAATCCATGTTGATGGTTCGAAGTACAAAATAGAAGTACGAACGACCAATTCCAAACCAAGTACAGAAACATTTGACTGTGTTATCAATGCGAGCGGACGAGATTTGTTGCGCTTGGACGCATTTCTTGGTCTGAAGCCGCCGGAAGATCCTTTGTTTAGACTGAAGTATTTAATTCGTACAAAAACGAAAGACATTGATCTCCCCAGCTCAAGTGTTGTGCTAGGAATGTTTGGCGAAGTGGTGAGTTTTGAAGATTATATGACGCTTGCTTGGTACCCCGCGGGTAGGCTTGACTGGTATCAAGGATTGGCTCCGAAAAAAGCGGAACCGATTCTGAAGGAGGAGCCGGCGGCGACTAATCTCAAGGCAGAGATAGTTCGGGGGTTATCAACAATCGTACCCAAACTAAAAAATATGCGGTTTGATAACTCTGAATTAAAAGGGAACTGGATATTTGCTCCCGGAACAAGCGATGTTAATAATCCAAAAAGCCGATTGCATAAACGAACAGATGTCGGCATCAGACAGGTGGGTAATTATTTTTCTATAGACCCGGGAAAGTATACAACTGCTCCATACTTTGCCAATGAACTAGCAAAGAGATTTTTATAAATCGAATGAACAAACCCCTATCTCAAAAGAAAATACATGTGTCAATCGGTATACCGATTTATAAAGGGCAAAAGCACATTGCGGAAACGATCCGATCTGTCCTGTCCCAAGATTGGCACAACTTCGACGTATTGATGTCCGTTGATAACAACGATACTGAAAGTGCAAAAATCTGTCGAACCTTTTTGTCTGATTCTAGGTTTAAACTTCATATTCATCGCACCCGACTGGGATGGGTTAATAACTTTTCGTATTTGATGAAACACCAAACTGGAGATTATTGGTGTTATCTTGCGCAGGACGACCTGATTACTCCTTCATATATAAGAAAGCTCGTTGCATGGGCTGAGACTCATCCAGAGGCTGCTGTTGTCTACTCGGATATTCAATGTTTTGGAACGAATAAAATGAGATTCTATCAACAATCTGTTGTGGGAAAGCCGGTTGACAGAGAGATAGACTTGATCAGAAATCATCTACCTGCGGTGGCGTTTAGGGGCGTTGTTCGTCGCAATGTGTTGCTGAAATCTGGAGGTATTAGAAATAACAATCTTGATAGTTTTTGCTGCGACACCACTTGGATGGCAACATGTGCGAGGTTTGGCGAGCTTCATCGTATACCTCAAGCGCTGTATAGAAAACGGTATCACTCAAACAATACCCATAGTACCTGGACTAAACATAGCCCATCTTGGTTAGAGTACGCTTGGGCTGTCCACTGTCGCGACATGTTTAAAGAGGCGATTCCCGTTACAGATACGATTTGGGAGAAATATTCTATATTTAACGCGACACGATATAGACTTCTCCACAGCCCCACCTCTTGGGCCTTTATAAGAACCCCCAACAGATCAAGATTGCAGAGGGTATTGTATCTAGTCAGACTTATCTGGCTGCTTATCCGTTCTGATTGATGTATGAATATACTACAAAAGTTGTTGGAGCGATTGATCCTGGGTGCTCATTATCTTTGACTTATAGGATATTTCATGGTACACTGCATGTCTTCGGTTTGAAATTCTCCTCAATGGTGAATAATGTGATTCTTTCCGCGGTAATACAAAGGAACTATGTCCCAGATGTATGGGGGTCGTCCCCGTTCATATGGCTCGCATGGCGCATCGCGTCAACGCAGGCCGTTTCAATCCCGTAGACCGATGGGCGCGTATATCGCACCCACACGGTATGTTCAGGCTGCGCAAGCGCCGGAACAAGAAGCACCATATCAAGCAACACATGCATTTATTGATTTTGGTCTTGATGGTCGTCTTCTTGAGAACGTACAGCGTCACGGATATATCACACCCACCCCGATTCAGGATCAGGCAATTCCTGCCTTGATGCAGGGGAGGGACGTAGTTGGTATTGCAAATACAGGCACTGGAAAAACCGCTGCCTTTTTGCTTCCACTGCTTCATAAGGTGCTTCTTGATGGAAATCAAGGTGTGCTTATTTTAGCTCCCACCCGAGAGTTGGCCTTCCAAATCTTCGATGAGCTCAAGGCTTTTGCCGCGGGTTTACCGATAGGGTGCGCTCTTTGTATTGGGGGTATGAGTATTGATACGCAGATTATGCGTTTGCGTGAGAACCCGCATTTCGTCATCGGAACTCCGGGGCGCATTAAAGATCTCATTCAGCGCAATGTGTTTGATACCTCTATGTTCACGAACATTGTACTGGATGAAGTTGACCGTATGTTAGATATTGGTTTTCGGCAAGACATTAAATTTTTGATCTCAAAGTTGCCGCCAAAGAGACATGCTGCCTTCTTCAGTGCAACGCTGAACGCCGAGTGCGATGCGATTGCTCGTACGTTCTTAACAGATCCAATCATGATTCAATTGCGCAAACGAGAAACAAATCAGCATATTGAGCAAGACGTGATTAAGCTGCAGCCGGGCCAAAACAAGATTGATGTATTACATCAGTTGTTACTCCAAGCAGAGTTTAAAAAAGTGATGGTGTTTGGTCGGACTAAGCATGGCATCAATAAGCTTGAGGAGCTTCTCTCACAGAGGGGTGTTCGAGTTGCTTCGATTCATGGAAACAAAAATCAGAACGCGCGACAGCGATCGTTACACGCTTTTAAGGTTGGGCATGTGCAGGCGCTGCTTGCAACAGACATTGCTTCTCGCGGCATTGATGTTGAAAACGTAACCCATGTGATCAACTTTGACGAACCACAGTCATATGACGATTATGTGCACCGCATTGGCCGCACTGGTCGAGCAGGCAAGATGGGTAAAGCGCTTACATTTGTGCTGTAACCTATTTTGGTCTGAGACAACGAAAGATTTTTTTATGATAGCAACAACATTTGATGTATTGGTCGTGTATTCAGAAAGCATTGCACAGAGTGCAGCTTCACCGGATAAAAATATCACAACCCCTTTTCCTGTACGATCTGAAAATGAACTTTATAACGACGTGTACGGATACTTTTTACAAACTTGTCGGAAACGGAATATGCGTGCCGCGTTTACTTCGTCAGCTGACATTATTGGTCCGGGCACTTGTAAGAGCTATTGGGTATTTGCACGGAATCGCTGGAGTAAAATTCAACGACATGGACACGCAAACGTCGTATTTGATAAAGTGTCCCCGGTTAACAAGAAGGTGCAAGCGCATCGAGAACTCCTTTTTTCCGCTCCACATATACGACCGTTTAATGACCTGAGTGTTTTAAATCTATTTTTAGACAAGCAAATGACGTTTAATAAATTTGGCGACAACACCATTCCCACTGTCTCGATTAAAGACGGAACAATGAAGAGTATTCACGCTGCCCATTCGTTGTTGGATAAAATGGTTGGCGCGCATCCACAAAAAGGTGATTTTTCGACAGGAATTGTTATGAAGGATCGATATGGTGCCGGTGGAAACGATATCTATAAGTTCAAGAAGAATCAACATGATCGAGTCCGACGCGTCATGAAGCAGAAAAAAGACATGTCATTTATTCTTCAGCCGTTTACGAAGTTCAACAAAGGATATCAGCACAACAACATAAATGTTTCTGCAGACATTCGCCTTATATATCTGAATGGTAAGATTGTGCAAACGTATATTCGGATGGCAAAGAAACGAAGCTACTTATGTAATGAGCATTGTGGGGGACTTTTGAAGTACATTCGCACGCAGGATGTTCCATCAATAGTCATGTCGCATGCGAAAAAGATTCTAAAAACATTGAACACGAGTTGCTCATTGTTTGCACTTGATTTTATCGTCAGTAATAACGGCAACGTATATTTGATTGAAGGAAACACCGGTCCGGGTTTGGATTGGAACCCGTCGATACGAGAGAATGAGTTAAAAGCGAAAAGCTTTATCAGAATTATTGTCAAAGAATTAGCGCGTCTCGCTGACGTTAGACCCGTTGTGTATTTACGAAAAGTGAAGAATGAAACACCAATTACGAACGACAGTTTTGAGTTTCCGATTTCTTCAAATGCCATCGCTCTAGCGTAGTCGCTTTTTCATCTGTATACTGCCATTTGAAATCCTGTAGCCTTTCTTCCTTCTGCTAGCTCAAGTATTTTTTCTGCGATATGCACAGGGGCCATCATTGTGTTTGGATCTTGCTCCGGATGCATCTCGCGGTTCATGTTTGTCGCAACCGAACCAGGAAGAATTACATATACAAGAATACCTTCATTTCTTGTTTCTTCCGCAGCAACTTGGGTGAGACCAATTACACCAAACTTTGATGATGCATATGCACTGTATTTTTCAACTCCTCGTACACCCAACCCTGAAGACACGTTTATGACAACGCCGCTTCCTTGCTTCTTCATCAGGGGAAGTACTGCTTTCATGAAAAGAAAATATCCTTTTAAGTTTATTGAAAGTACCTCGTCCCATTCTTGCTCACTTGTTTCTACAAGGTCTTTAAAAAGTCCGATACCGGCGTTGTTAACCAAGATATCGATCTTGCCAAACAAATCAACTGTTTCCTGGACAATGCGAACAACGTCTTGTTGTATACGAACGTCTCCGACAGTAAACAGAACGTGTTCGGGGTTAGCTAATGGTCCAAGTGTCGTCCGCGCTTCTTGTATATGCTGGGGATGTCGACAGCAAACAACAACCCTATCTCCCGCAGAAAGAAATGCTTTTGCGGTTGCAAGTCCGATTCCGCTGCTGGAACCTGTTATCAATACCGTTCTTGGGCCTTGTTTTTGAGGAGTAAAGAGGTTGGGCATAGTTTCCATTATAGGGAAATACAGAAGAGCTTCAACAATTCAAAAGAGAATGATGTAAACCGAGGTGAAGGATACGGGTAGTACCCCGCATCACCATTCCGCCGTGTGTTACCATGAAAACATGCGGTTTTCAAAAGATTTGACGAACAAAGAAATCGCTGCGCTTTTTCAACAAGTTGCCTCAGTATACGAGCTTCAAAAGAAAGATCTTTTTCATATTCGAGCATATCAACATGCTGCATCCGGTATCGAGCAGACGACAACATCGCTTAAGGAGCTTTGGAAAGAAGGAAAACTCGATCAAGTCCCAGGAATTGGTGAGAAGTTTACGAGATATCTCGATGAGCTTTTTCGCACAGGAACAATGCGTCATTTTGTAACAGTGCTCAAAACCGAGCCGGAAGGAATGTATCCGCTTCTCGATGTTCCGGGCGTTGGTCCAAAAACTGCGCACAGCATTGCAGTATCACTTCATCTAACAAAAGCGACTACTGCAGTGAAAACGTTCATGAGTGCACTGCGGTCGGGAAAGATACGAAACGTTCCTGGCTTTTCAGAAAAGAAAGAAGAACAACTATTACGCGATCTCAGCCGTGAAGAGAAACATTCAAATCGCATGCTTGTTCATACTGCCGAGCAAATCGCAGAGGATGTGTTACAGTTTCTTCGCCGTTCTCCCGATGTTCTATTGTGTGAGGCGTTAGGCAGTGTACGGAGGCGTGCCTCGACAGTTGGTGATATTGATATTGCGGTTTCAACTCATAATGCTGAGCAAGTTCTTAAGCATCTTAAATCATTTCCACATATGAAGAAACTCATTTCATCCGGTGAAAAAATGGCAATGTTTGTTCATGATTCTGGCGAACAGGTTGATATACGCTTTCAACACCCGAAGGCCTGGGGCAGTTTGCTCCAACACTATACGGGCTCGAAGTTTCACAATATAAAACTTCGCACACTTGCGTTAGAAAAAAAACTGTCGCTTTCCGAATACGGCATTAAAAAAGGGAAACAGCTTATTGAGTTGCCGGATGAGGTTTCATTGTATACATACTTGGGTTTGTCATACATTCAGCCCGAGCTTCGTGAGGATACGGGTGAAATAGAGGCTGCGCAAAAACATGCTCTACCATCGCTCGTTGAGCTGAAGAATATTCGTGGTGATTTTCATATTCATACAAATCTTTCGTATCCATCGAGCCACGATCTTGGAGAAAGCAGTATCGCCGACATACTCACAAAAGCTCAGCAGTTTGGATATGACTATATTGGACTATCCGATCACCATCCAAAACAATCAGGTTTGACTGATAGTGAGCGCATTGAGGCGGTGAAAAAACACATGCACTCTATAGACCAGCATGTTACTTCGTTTACAAAAACAGCAAACAAGAGCATTCCGCATGTTTTTAAAGGATTAGAGGTTGACATTCATCCCGATGGAACACTTGCGGTGTCGGATGAACTGCTTGAACTTCTTGATTACGCGATTGTATCGATTCACTCACAGTTTGGTCTTACATCAAAGCAGCAAACGGAACGGATTATGCGTGGACTTTCGCACAAGAAGGCAATCATCCTGGGTCATCCTACTGGTCGAGATTTACAGGTGCGTTCGGAAATGGACTGCGATTGGAAAGAAATATTCGCCTTTTGTGCAAAAAATCACAAGCTGATTGAAATCAACGCTTCCCCTCAACGACTTGATCTGCCCGACGCACTTGTAAAACAGGCGGTTGAAGCTGGGGTGATGTTTATTATCAATACCGATGCCCACCACGTTAACCACATGGGCTTTATGAAGTATGGTGTTTGGACTGCACGCAGGGGCTGGGCCGAGGCGAAAAATATCGCCAATACAAATACGATGATGAATGTGAAAAGATTGCTGAGATAGTTTGTTGTTACAGCTCGAGAAAACATCAATATTTTGTTGGATTGATCAAGGTGGAGTAAAATACACGTATGAGTCTTTCGAGAAGAGAATTTTTGAAGTTGTCAGGTGCGGCATTGTTAGGTTTACCACTGTCAGAGTTGTTGAGGCGGTTTGCTTGGGCCGCATCTCGTGAACCTACCTTGAGTGATTTGGGAATAGTTGAAGTATTTCGCGACGAAAAAGAAACAGGTGTAATTAGACCGAAAAACTTACCTGTTATTACGCTTCCCATGACAAGAGACTTTCGCTATGACCCCAAGGGAATGATGAAGATGTTCTATCTTGATGGTGATTTGGATATCTCATACAAAAGCACGGTGATTTTGTCGAATCCGAAAGGCAACGATTTTGTTGTAGCGCCTCTTTGGCATGTGACCGGGGAACAAGTGCTGCCGGTTGCCATTCTAGAAACAGGTAAGATGAAGGGGAATAAATTTGAAACAAAAGATCGATTCTACTCAGGACAAAGAAGTGATAATGCTGGATTAGCGGGTGAATATATGTACCTTGCGGGCCCCTATCCAAATAAAATTTACAACCTATTAAGGTCCTTAGAACAAATACTTATTAATCAAGAAATTACAGACGGTTTCCGTGCAGGGGAGGAATGCTCATTTAGACATTTTGTCTCACTCATGGAAAAAACGAGCCTTTTTAGATTGGGACTCACTCTTTCTGGTGAAGAAATAGGAGGGGGTGCTTGTGCGGGGGCTTCGATTTTCGCTAAAGCTGCCATAAGAACAGGGAATGCTGAGATTTTAGAAATGTGGGGTCATCGTCCAGCAAACAGAACGTATTGGGCATCACCCTTGGATCCGTCAATTACGGCGTTGAATTCAGACGCATCAGTAGATGCTGAACATGATTTTCGAGTTCGTTTTAAAAAGAACTATTATCTTCAAATTGGAGCAAAGGTTCTTACAACGGCCGACTACGCGACGACATCAAAAATGGATCTGGTTCCCGGTGGAGATCATATAGTGTTTTCTCTTGGATTTACAGAACAAAAACCTGATAACGCGAAGCAGCTTGCCAAGATTCAGCAAGTGCTCAGTACCTATGGGAGCTACAGAGATACGCACCTTCAGGTGGTTGGTAAAGAAATAGCTCTTGGAGGAGTCAGCGTTGCTCAGATGAAATCATCTGACCCCAATATATTTCAGGAACTCGCAAAGAAAACATTTTTAGAACATAACACTAGATTGTTTTCTGAGGAATTAAAAAGTAGAACAGACTTGCAGGAGATAAATCTACTTTCGGGAATTATCAATGATTACTCAAACCGTTATCCTCTTTCAAAAGGCAAGGGACCTGGCGTTGGGACGCACTTGAAAAACAGCGATTGGTATCGTTGGAAAAGCACTGTGCTCAATAAAGCGGATTTGGCAACTCTGGACGGCGTATTCAATTTCTTAGACAGATTTACCTATTATGGTGGAGTGGACCAAGTTATCCAATGTGTGGGTTGGGTTGCTCTTCTTGCAAAACTTGGTTATCCGAATTCGCCAAAATATATCGCAGGCATTAACTTCACTGGTCCAGCAGAACTCATCCCAGACCAGATTAAGCGACTTGCAGATGGAAATCAACTAAAAACGACAAACAATAGCGGACTGTTGGTACATGGTGGAGACCTATCTATAGATGATGTGCAGGAGGGAGATTTGTTCTTTGAATATAATACAAAAGTTGGTCATGTCGGCGCTGTGATAGCAAAAAAGATTGTAAATTCTCAAACATGTCTTCTCATTAGTGAGGCAAACAGGGGCAGTGACGGGAAAATCATTATGAGGCAGGTGAGTAATCAAACAGAACTAAAAGGTATTCTTGGGCCATGGCCAAATAAAATCATCCTGGTTCATAAATGAGGGATCACTGTCATAGGTTGATCAAATGGTTGACTCATCTTTTGTTGAAAAGCTGTGGACGTGTTCAATTCCTTCATTTCCTTCATTGCTCATTCGAGTAAAAAATCGGTCAGTTAATTTCCTTGTCTACTCAATCTTTATCGATTCTTGCTTTTCTTTCCAGATGTGATGTGATGATCATGGGTATAAAAGTGCGCAATAGGGAGGTTAGATGAAAGTTTTGCACGTGATTTCTTTTACACTGGTGGTCGTTGGTGCGATCAACTGGGGGCTGATTGGTGGGTTTGACACAAACCTTGTGTCACTCTTGGTT
>DATEVM010000088.1:0-2940 GCA_035281785.1 Patescibacteria group bacterium | reverse complement strand
GCCCGGGCGGCACAGAAGCTAGCGTATAACTTAAAAATGCGAACGCAACCACCACAGCAATTGGTAAAAATTGTCCTGCAAAAAATAGGATAATGCTCAACAAAAAAACGATGATGCCAATGGTTGTGTAGTACTCCCGATCGCGTTTTTTGAACGGTCGCTCTGGGGACTCCCACTCAAAAAGGGTCTCTTCTTTGACTGGCTTTGGCGGAGAAGGTGGGGCGATGTGTTGTGATGCCGATTGCTCCACCTGTTGGGATGTTTCAGTCTGGTTTTCCATGTGGAATCAGCATACAGTACTGTGTTGTTCTTGACAAGAAAATCTTGCTTTTTCGTAAATGGAAACTGCAGTGTAAAGGTGGTTCCCATATTAATAGCGGACTGAATTGATAACGATCCCAAAAATACCTCCTCTACGCATTTTTTTGCTATCAATAATCCAATGCCCATATGTTTATTAGGGTGTTTTTTTGGTTGATTTTGGTGAATTGTTCTCTGTGACATGTGCGAACCCATACCTCCCGCGTTATCACGAATTGAAAGGACGCAGGATCGCTCGTTCTTTGTGAGCATTAGAGTAATGCAGTTCTTCTCACGTTTATCGAAACACTGTTGTTCGTACGCATCTGCTGCATTTAATAGGATATTCATGACACACTGGTGAAACTGTGCAACGTTGCCATATAAGCGAATGTGTCGTTCAAAGTCTTTCACGACTGATATTCGCACATGTTGAAAGCGATACTTCAACAATAGACAAAGAAGGTTGATCTCTTTTACGGGGGAGAAGTGTTGCCTGACGCACTGGTTATTCATTTGTTTTTTGACCGCATCTGTTAGTTGAGCGATATACCGTAGCCCCCTTAGTGTGTCGCGCAGTGCCGCCTTTTTCGATTTTCGGTATTGTGCAGTTTCTAATGTAAGTGAAGTGTAGTGAATAGCGTTCGTAATGTCGTGAACAAGTCCGCATGCGAGAAAACCCATTGTTTCCAAACGGTCATTATTATCTTTTTTGTGAAACCACTGAAGAAACCCAGCAAGTGGTAACGCCATCTCGCCGCAGGTTGTTCGTGCATGTTGTACATAACGATGTACAAACAGTGCAGACCGCAACAATATAGTGTTCTTTCCCGATACTCGCCGGGTTTCCTGGTGCGTGTTCATATCAACGGCATGATGGTTAGCCGTGCCCAAGCGTACGGAACATGTTCCGATACCCGAGGGGTGTAGCATTCGTTCCAGCGTAAGCATGCTATACATAGTTGGTCCACGCGGGAGTACACAATGCGGCTCCAGCATTATGTATTTCCCATACATTGAAACTCTATTTTCAGCCTCAACTCGTTTTTTGTTCTTTAAAAGAGATTTCCAATGTTTCGATATCATACTGACGAATTCTTACAATTACCTTTCAAAATGCATATACCCTTCGGTATTGGACGTCTGAGTCTAATTGCGTACAATAGAAGGTAGAGGCGCGAATAGCGCAAAGGAGGGATAATGTTCCGAAATCTCGTGGCACCCGTCCAAGCTTGGTTGCTGTCCCAATGCCAATGTGTTGGATGCGGGATGCCTTTGTCTTCGGGTACAACGAAGACAAAGAAAGATGGAACTGTGATCGTGATATGTAAATGCGGTCGCGGATATGTAAAACTTGGAGATAATAAATATCGTCGAGCAAAACAAAGCGAGCTTACAACGTAATAACCTGCACGCGAAAGATGTGGAGAATGAAAAAAACATTCATCGTCTGTACTGTTGTTCTGGCACACCTCTTTTTCTTTTTAGGAGTCTTCGCCGTAGCATCCTACTATTTTTCGCCGATGTCCAATGAGTCAAAGAAGGTAAGTGTCGTGATCCCAAGGGGGGCATCAACAAGGACCATAGGAAAGATGCTGCAAGAAAAAAATCTTGTTCGCTCAGACCTTGTTTTTAGAATCTCAGTGTGGAAACAGCAACTGGAGGGTTCGTTACAGGCTGGGACATTCACCTTAGATGCCTCAAGTACTCCAGATGAAATAGCTCTAGCGCTTACAAAAGGCACAAACGATGTATGGGTGACATTGGTTGAGGGCTGGAGAAACGAAGAGGTTGCAGAGGAACTCCATACAATGCTCGGCGAGACATTCGATGTAAAAACGTTTCTTTCCGAAGCTCGAAAAGAACAGGGGTTTTTATTCCCCGACACATATCTTTTTTCGAGAGAAGCGACCGCAGGAAGCGTACTTCGTGTGTTGAAAAATACGTTCGATAAAAAAATGACTCAGGAAATTCGTGACGGCATTACCAGACAAGGTTTATCGCTTCAAGAGGGTGTCACGTTAGCCTCGCTTGTTGAGCGAGAAGCTCGTCAACCGGAAACAATGCGTATGGTTTCAGGTATTTTACTGAAACGTTTGCGCGCAGGATGGCCTCTTCAGGTTGATGCAACGCTCCAGTATATTCGTGGGTATGATGCTAAAGAGAAGACATGGTGGACAACGCCACTGGCTGTGGATAAGGCACTAAAGTCGCCATTCAACACGTACGCAAGTCCCGGTCTTCCACCGATGCCAATCGCGAACCCGGGTCTGAATGCACTCAGGGCGGTAGCCAACCCAATCGAATCTGAGTATTGGTATTACATTACGGATCCGAAAGGCGTGATGCATTATGGAAAAACATTAGAAGAGCACAACAATAACGTTCGAACGTATTTATGACGGCTGCTGTCGAGAGTGCTAAAACCACTCCTTGACCCCCTCGAGTATTCATGTTATCATCCTCATCACTTTTATAGAACTCACAGAGAAGTTCTCGGGGTATTCTTGATCATTACATTCATTTCGTAACGTCTAGCTTGTATGGCTAAGGGCATCTTTTGCCCTTTTTTGCGTTGCGTGGGAAATAGAAAGGCCGGTATGAAAAACACGCGTCTGTATTGGGGGAAGAAACGCACAT
>DATEVM010000087.1:0-3032 GCA_035281785.1 Patescibacteria group bacterium | reverse complement strand
TTTGTGTGGGCGACTGGATGAAGTTGTGGTATGGAGCATCGCCAGATACCGTGATATACGGAGCGGCATCTGTGCAACCATCTACCACTATTAAATCGCCGTCTGCGGTATTCATTGGAAGGCTATCAGAAGATACTGGAGTACTTGTATACGTTGACGCTGTATTAAAGATGCGGGGGAAGGTTACGTTGGATATATATGGGGAGGGAGCGTTACTACCAAAGGTTCTCTCTCGTATCCGGAATTCTCCATATATTCGCTACACCAGTGTGACGCATGTACCAGAAACAATCTACAAGAAGTATCGGTTTGCGTTTGTTTCTCGATATCTCGGTATGATTGAGGCAATGCAGTGCGGTCGTCAGGTTTTTGCACATTGGAACAACAGCATAAAGTTTGATTATCTGCAAAGTTTTCCTGCCATAGAAGATGCTTTTGTTTTTTCGGGACCGGGTGAGCTTATAAAACAGTTGCAACAAACACTCGATTCTCCAGAGAGAGCAAATCAACGGGTAAAGCATGCACAAGTGTGGGCATTGAAACAGACTTGGCAAAAGATAGCAGATACATACGAGGAGCTATGGACAAAGTAACGCTGATTATTACCGTGAAAAACGAAGAAAAAACATTGCTTCCATTATTGAAAGCGATTGAAAAACAAACACGACTGCCGGATGAAGTAGTCATTACCGATGGTGGTTCTTCCGATAACACCGTGCCGCTTCTGAAGGCGTGGAAACCTGGATTTCCAGTAAGGGTGATGGAACGATCGGGGAATCGTGCGGTAGGTCGTAATGCCGCAATTTCTACTGCTACTGGCTCCATTATTGCCATAACGGATGCGGGTTGTTTCCCTGAGCCATCCTGGTTTCGTGCTGTTGTAGAGCCTATCCAAAAAGGTTCTGTTGATGTTGTTGCTGGATATTACCGCGCGAATGCGAAAACACCGTTTGAGCAAGCTGCCGCTGCATACATGCTTGTTATGCCAGAACAGGTGGACGGGGACCATTTTCTACCAGCAACACGTTCAATGGCACTTTTAAAGTCGGCATGGAAAAAAGTGGGGGGATTTCCTGAGGAATATCGTTGGAATGAGGACTATGTGTTCGCGCGTGCATTAGAAGACTCAGGCCTTCGTATGGGATTTCGACAAGATGCAGTTGTGGTATGGTCTCCGCCAGAATCATGGAAGCCATTTCTCGTGCAGATATTTCGGTTTGCATACGGTGATGTTGTATCAGGAATCGTACGACCAAAAATGCTTTCGATTTTTGGACGGTATCTTGCATTCATTTTTATTCTGATTTTGAACACATATGCAGGTATCGGGATTATCATCCTCTATTTATTGTGGGCCTGGTCTAAGAATGCGCAGTACGTACCATTTCCGTACAATCTTTTTCTTCTCCCAACAATGCAGGTATTGAGCGATATCGCTGTCATGTCTGGAAGCGCGCTCGGTGTTTTTAAAAGGATAACGACATGAAAAAGTATATGAAGCTCTCTATCGTCATTGTTGAGTATAAAAGCGGAAAACATCTTGAGAAACTTGTATCCGCGATTCCAAAAAAAGAAGACTGGGAGGTCATTGTTGTTGATAACACCAAGAATAACATTGGATTCGGCGCCGGGTGTAACAAGGGAGCATTGAGAGCCAGTGGTGAGTATCTTCTTTTTCTTAATCCAGACGTTCTTCCACATAATCAAGCTATTGAGCGAATGATTATGTACCTTGAAAAACATCCTAAGGTCGCAGCTGTTGGTCCAAAGTTTATCAATGCAACAGGTCAAACCGAGCAGACATCAACGATGTTTCCAACGAAAAAAAGTGTGTTTGTTGCCCTCTCGTTTTTAAACACCCTTTATCCGAATAACCCCATTTCGCGTGCATACTGGATGAATGAATGGAATAGAGAGTCTACAAAAGAAGTTGAGGTGCTTTCTGGTGCCGCGCTTATGGTTCGATCGCAGACTTTTCGGGAGGTCGGTGGGTTTGACGAACAGTTCTTTTTGTATTGGGAGGAGTTTGATCTATGTAAGCGCATGAGCGGTCAAGGAAAATCACTGATATATCTTGCAAATGCGGTTTTTGACCACGCCAAAGGTGTATCAGTGTCGGCCAGCGATGAAAATACTTCAGATCATTTTGCCCAAAGTCGAATGCTTTTCCTTGAAAAACACTTTGGATTTTTCTTTACGTTTTTACCGCAAACATGGTTTTTGATAACAGAACAATGGCGAGCACTTGCTGTGTTTATCTCCGCATTTTTCCTTCGTTCTTGGAACTTGAGATATATCACAATGATTGGGGACTTGGGCAGAGATTATTTGCAGGCTTTAGATCTGATACAGACAAAAAATCTTCCGCTATTGGGTATACCGTCAAGCATTCCTCGGTTGCTACAGGGTCCGTTCAACATCTGGTTTGATGCAGGAAGCTTCTTACTGGGAGGCGTGTCTCCGTATAGTCCAGTATTGTTTGCGGCGCTTATAACCTCAATAGGAGTTACGCTTCTCTATCTGAGCTTACAAAAAGAGTTTGGAAAGTACATCGCGCTACCATTGGCGCTGCTTGTTGCTACATCACCAACAGCAGTAGTTCAGTCACGTATGCCGTTTTATTTGTTTGCGATCCCTGTTTTCTTCGTTATATTTCTCAAGAAACTTCAGTTGTTGAATCCAAAGAAGTCGATAACGGTATTTTGGTTTGTGCTTTCTGGATGGCTGATTTTCCAATGGGAGATGGCGACAATACCACTACTCATCCTAATTCCTATAGCTCTTTGGCGAATACGACCGCGGCTGAGGCACATATTGGCTGCGGTAGCGGCGACGGTTGTAGGCCTTTTGCCTCAAATTGTGTACGACATGACACATGCATGTGCGCAACTCTGCGGAGTTGTTGCATGGAGTGGATATCGTTTAGTTGCGTGGACGGGTTTTGATGGGAGACATATCTGGTCCATGGACAAGCTTGTGAAGGTTTTTTCTCTGGGAACTGATCAATTAGGCTCAACGGTTGGAGGAAAGAT
>DATEVM010000086.1:0-4042 GCA_035281785.1 Patescibacteria group bacterium | reverse complement strand
CGTACGTGTTTTTTCCAAGAAGTACAAGCTCCCCGGACATCACGTCATCAAGCCCAGCGACAGTTGCGATACCATCACCGAATGTGAGGATTGTTCCAACGCTTTTTTTCGTTGGTTCAAGGTGTGAGTGTGCAAGTTGTTGCTCAATGGCGGAGAGAAGTGATTGTTTCATACGTTATGCGTTCCTCAGCTGTGTGAGTTTTCCGAGTAAAGACGCGTCGTACTGCGTTGAGTCAACCATGATGCGAACACCACCTAGTATTTCCGAGTTGATCTTCTCCGAAAATGTCTCGGTGTCGAACTTTTGCTTGAGCATTGCAGCCACTGCTTTTTTTTGCTCAGCAGAAAGCGGAATCACGGTTTCGACAACAATCGTACGCGCGGTGTTCATAGAGCCTTTGCAAGTTCTTTCAAGCTTTTATCAATGAGATCTGCATGCGCTTTCTTGTCGACAGCTTTTCCAAGGAGTTTTTCAGCAACGGCGTAGACGCTTTGTGCAAACTCTTTTTGCATCTCACGGACAACCTGCTTCTTTTCCTCTTCTAGTGCCTTCAGCGCTTTATCTTTCTCAGCCTTGATCTCATCCTTTGCCTGATTTGCGAGATCTTTCTTCAATGCTGCTGCCTGTTCTTTTGTTTTTTCGAGCAACTTCGCTGCATCTTTCTCGGCCTGTGTCTTTGTTTTTGCTTTGAGCGACTCAACTTCATCGCGCTCGTGCATGGTTTCTGCTGCCGCTTTTTCGGCATCAGCAACTTTTTTTGCACGCTCTTCAAGCATCTTCACGACGGGTTTATAGAGAAAATATGTTAAGGCTCCAAACACCACTCCGAAGTTCACAATTTGGAACAGGATTTGGTCAAGTTTAATATCCATATATCCTCTCTTTTATACAAACTTCAGAATAAGGGCGACGACGAGTGCGTAAATAGCGACAGCCTCGGCGAACGCCATACCAAGAATCATGTTTGTCTGAATCTTGGATGTTGCTTCGGGGTTGCGGCCGATGGCAGCTAAACCTTGTGCAACGAGCAAACCAATAGCAATACTTGGGCCGATTGCTCCGAGACCCATTGCTAATCCGACGGCTAGTTCTTTCATAATCCTCCTATTTTTGTATTACCGTGTATGTTCACTCAACACTAGTGCTCGTCATGATGACCGATGGTGGCCATATTAAAGAACACGAGTGAAAGAATGCTAAAGACGAGGGCTTGGATAAAGCCGACAAATATTTCCAGACCATAAAACGGCATTGGGACGACAAGCGGAATAAGGAACATCATGACCGCAAGGAGAACCTCTCCGGCAAAGATGTTTCCGAACAAACGAAAGGCAAATGACATGATTTTTGCAAACTCTAGTACCGTCTCTAATAGTCCTACAAAAAAGTTTAATGGACTGCTGAAGTTGATGTACTTTGAGAAATAGCTGAATTTTTGGAAACGGAAACCGTATATTTGGCAAAGCGTTACGGAAATGAGTGCGAGCGCCAGTGTTGTGTTTAAGTCCGCTGTTCCTGCGCGGAAGTATGGGACAAATGTGCCCTTGTTTTCTTCTTGTGTCGATGTTTCTTGCGTTGTTGCTTCTGTCGTGGTTGATTCAACGGGAGTTGGAGATTCTGATTTTTCGGCATCATCCACTTTAACTTCTGATTTCATTGCAGGGGTTTTTGTTGGCTCAACGGTTTCTGATGCGCGTACCGGTTCGACAAGCCGCACTTCCTTTGGAGATTCAGTAAATCCGATGGTACCAACACCCGGAAGGAGTCCTATCCAGTTATTCAGGAGAATGAACATAAAAAACGCGAGGACGATGGGTGTAAAGAGTTCTACCTTCTTATCCGAATCGGTAATACTTTTTACGAGTCCTCGGAATCCTTCTACGAGAAGTTCCACGAGTGCTTGGAAGTGTGAGGGTTTGCCGGTCTTTTTAAGACTTGCCCTGACATAGAGAGTGAGTGCGATAATTAGTCCTGTGACAACTAGGCTTGTCAAAATGGAATTGGTTATCACAATGCCCCCAATGTGGAACACTGGTTCAGCCGAGATTGATATGTGTAAACCCGAAGACATACAAAAAACTACCTTTCAATGGCACGGCTATTGTATGAAAAAGATACTAGATACGCAAGTCGTTGCATTTCGAGGGAAGCATTGATAAAATGATAAGTCACACACCAAAACCAAGTTCCCAATGCAACTTTCCGAACGTTTTGTTTATACTGTCGCCACAATACGCAGCATTTTATTTCGAGTAGAACACGCAAAAGAAGCCCATCACAGCGAACTTGCAAAGAAGATGAGTGGCTTAAACGGTCAAGCGGAGGCGGTGGTGTACCAGGCTCTGCACCAGGCGTTCCCCAAGGATGATGCGGACGAAGAGGACAATAGTCATTTTGGAGATTTAGAGGAAATTGTGGATCGTATTGTCCGGGAAGCCAGAGAAGACGGAGCGGTGGCAGTTGATCGAGCAAAGACAAGTGTTCTGACTGACTTAGTTGAAACCCCAAAACAAGTTGCAGACTTTGTGCTTACCCTAAAAGAACATGGCACCGGATGGTTGCCGAAAGAATTTGTCTCGATGGGAAAATATGTCATCGCTGCGATAATATTGATTGGATTATCAAACGATCCTTTACGCGGTATATTCTTAGCGACACTAGCACCACGCGTGCAGGAGCAGCATCTTCCTATTGCCGGAATTCTGTACGGTGCTGCATACGTAGCGGTGGTCGGTACCGAGTTACTTCGGTTGCAAAAGGGAGAGCCGTTCGTTGCGAATCCGTACGTAACACTTTCGGCATTAAAACTACGCCCGCTTACAGCAGTATCTGTTGTTCGTCTTTATAATTCACTGTACGATCTTGCTATTATTCATGGTGTGAACTTAAGTGATTCGCACGAACTTCGTCTGTTGTTGGTGCCGTATGTTCTATTTTCGTCGGTCTGGATGTTTGGTGAGGCGGGGCTCAATGTTCTATTTGAGTTACTGAACGCACAGAAAAAGCGTGATATAAAGAGAGCATATATTCAAGGAGTTCGATTCGCTCGAGCAGTGTATGCCAACACACCTTTACCTCATCCGGCATGGAAAAAAACGATCGGAGTTCGGCGACCCCCCACTGACTGACGAGGGTCTGTTGCAGGCAGAAAAGACGGCAAAACACGTGGCGACGCTACCGCTCCACAAGATCATGTCGAGTCCTCTGCTGCGAACGAAACAAACAGCCGATGCGATCGCGCTAGCAACAAAACTAGTTGTTGAGGTTGTTCCACTGTTACGGGAACGCGTGAATTGGGGGGACGATCCACACCAGTCATATGAGGCATTCGAGAAGATGTGGAGACATGCATCAGAGGATCGCACCTGGATGCCACCAATAGGTGACTCCTCACAAGCGGCTGGTAAGCGTGTGGAGTCTGTTATCGAACATATCCACGAGGCTGGCGGTGTTGCACTGGTAACACACGGTGGGGTGATCTGCGATTTTCTACGAAACGTGTTCACAATTGAGGAAATGGAGATGGTGAGACCTGGGTTTTCGAAAGAGTACGAGTTTGGTGTACTAGAGTGTTCGATTACACACGTGGTGTTGAAAAAAGGTGACAAGCCGAAGTTGATGAAGATCGCGGACGTGGGGCATTTGTAAATTGGTATGAAGACCTACCCCAAGCGTACCCGTCTCACCGATTCCGCCAGGTGAACGAGTAGTTCGTATGGTATTGTCCCTGCTATTTTCGCAGTCTTTTCAAATGAATTTACTTGGCTCGAATCATTGCTGTATATAACAACAGGCTCTCCTACTTTTGCTTTTGGAACATGAGAGAGATTAATCGTTGTCATATTCATAGATATGCGACCGAGTATTGCACAAGGCTTACCATCAATAAGCACAACCCCGTTATTTGAGAGTCGTCGATCCACGCCTTCATAATATCCTGCTGGAATGATACCAATTGTCATGTTTTTTGATGCAGTATAGGTTCCGTTGTATCCAATCCTAGAACCTTTTTTAATATGTTTTACCTGAACAAGTGTAGAA
>DATEVM010000085.1:0-5590 GCA_035281785.1 Patescibacteria group bacterium | reverse complement strand
GGAGACGTGCTGATTGTTGCAATTGAATCTGACGTGCGTGTGCGGGAACTTAAAGGAGAAGGTCGACCAATTCATCGTCAATCTAAGCGTTTGGACGCGGTTCGATCCCTTGATTGCGTTGATGTGGCGTTTGTCCTCCCGGACGACTTTAAAACAAAGGACGCATTTCGAGAACTTCTTCATCAATTTCAGCCACACATCTATGCTTGTTCGTCACATTCGTCGCACCTTGAAGTGAAACGCGCACTCATGAAAGAAATCGGTGGAGAAGTGTGTATTGTTCGCGAGCATAACCCCAATATTTCGACCACGAAGATCGTAGAACGTAGTGTACAATAGCCTGGTATGGACCTCGGACATCTCTATACAATTATCATTTATCAGCCATTCCTTAACATTCTTGTGGGCATTTACTGGCTCTTAAATGCTGTTAAATCAAGCGGGCTTTCAATCCCTCCTCCTACGGATATGGGTGTAGCTGTCATTATTTTTACCGTGATTGTCCGTGTCATCCTTCTTCCCCTTACATTTTCAGGTGAACGATCTGAAAAGGAACGACGGGAAATCGAAAAAAAAATCGAAGAAATCGAGCATAGACTCAGTGCGAATCCGATTCAAAGAGACAAAGAGATTAAGCGTATTTTGCGCGGCAACAGAAGAATTGTTCTTTCTTCGCTTATTGAACTTACTATCCAAGTTCTCATCGCACTAATGTTGTGGCGCATTTTTGCAAAGGGATTGCTCGGTGAGGATCTCCACCTTATTTATCCATGGATGCCAAAGGCGCAGCTTCCATTTAACCTGTTATTCCTTGGGAAATACGATCTCACACATCCCCATATGGCCCTTAACCTCTTACAATCGGCCCTTATTCTCATCTTGGAGACGATTAATACACTTTCATCTCCGTATAAAGTGACAAGGAAAGAAGTGGTCCGTATGCAGTTCACCCTGCCTATTTTTTCGTTCATCATCTTTGCATTTTTACCTGCAGGAAAGAAACTTTTTGTCATTACCGCACTATTGTTTAGCATCGTGTACTCATTGATTCGGGCGATAAGACTCTTTTTGGAAAAAGCGTTGCGCGCACCTCTGCCAAATGTTCCCGTAGTTGAAGGGGTACGGGATGGGGGTATGGAAGAGCAAACACCTCCAGTGACACAACAAGAACAAATGCCACACCCTGAGCAGGTAAAACATTCATAAAGGACTATATGGCCTGGTTTCAATCCGAACAGACTCAGCAATTAGCGCACGGCGCAGTCCAAGAGATTACGCTTTCGAGACAAGAAATAGGCGAGCACAACTTTCCCCTACTCCAAGAGGCGTTATCAAGGGCAATTCGCGGAATGAAGATAGGAAAACCATCTGAGAAAGACGTAAAGCTTCTGTTTCAAGGAAGAGGTTGGGTAGAGTGTTCCGTTCGGGTTTGGTGTAAGGAGGAGACAAATAGAGTTGGGGACAAGCGATCTATTATTCATACGTCGCTTTTTGAAAAAGGAAGAAAAAATCCGATCGGACGGCGAACATACACGATAGACCATTATCCCACTGAGGTAAGAATTCACTCAAACATGGAAGTTGGCTTTGGATACGAGGGACATCGAATTGGTTCAGCTCTTATTCATGCCACAGATGAGGTTGTTGAACGGTTTTTAACACTCGCAAAAAAAGAGGTAGAAGGTAAAAGAGTTGAGATGAAAATAGAAGATGAAGCCTACGCACAAGATAGCCTTCATCTGAATAGAAATAACTGGACTTCTGTACAGGCAGATAGAATGGGTTTTGCACCACAAACAGACAATACGTATGTGAAGAGATACCGCTAGTTTTTTGATTCGTTTGACCTCTTTTCTCGTGCTACAATATGGTCTATGGAATTTGATCGCCTGGTTGTTTCTTTTTTGGCTGACGAGGTTGTTGGTGGTTTTTTTATCTCTGTTCCTCCTGGACACATCGCTTGTGTCTACGATCGAGGTCGGGGAGTGCTTCCCATAGTGTGGGGTCCTGGTCTTCATCTGAAGATTCCGTTTTGGCAGATTGCCAAGCTTTTTAACGCGCAAATGCTTGAGTATACGATCCGCAAGGGATTTGATCTTTCGATCAATCCAGAGGCGCTTGGTGATGAGCCCGTGCACACAACAACTGCTGACGGCAAAGTCATCAGTATTGAAGGATCCATCCTTTTCCGTATCGACAAACATAACGCCCCTGAACTTTGGGAAAACATAGGCGAACACTTTGTGTCAAAACTCGTTCGACCGCTGTCTCGTTCTCGTATCGCAGCGGCTTTTTCATCACTCAAACTTGAGGAAATTACCGCAAGAAGAACCGAACTAGAAAAACAGTTTAAAGATGAATTAAATGCTCAATTTCACGACAAAGGCCTTATTTGCGAAGGGGTACTCCTTTCAGAAGTAAAGACAAATAAAGAGTCGGGTGAAGGAAAATCCATTTTCAGCGTATTTAAGGGTAGCCGCAAGGAATAGTTCATGCCACGCGAGTACTCGCTTGAATTTCATGTAGACAATGTTCCTCCTGTCATGCGCAGAAAACGCCACGTATTGTTGGTGTTAAAAGACCAAGAAGGAAAGTATGTGCTTGGTGGTAAGAACGAATATCCAAAAGGCATTGTTCGGTTTATTGGGGGTGGTATTCATGCGGGTGAAGATCCAGCGAGAGGAGCGGTTCGTGAACTTGAAGAGGAACTAAGGATTGTTGTTCCATCGGATAAACTAGAGCACCTTGCAACGATTCAGACAACTGTGCAGACGGAACGTGAGACGCTGTCTTTTACGGTGTACCTATTTTTTCTTGCTCTCACCGATCAAGAACTTCATCCGTCGGATGATGTTGATACCATTGCGCGCCTTGATCAGCATGAATTAAACACACTCATTTCGAATTTTTATCATCTTCCCACGGATCTTGTACACAAGAGACCAGACGAAGAGTCGTTCCGATGGAGCACCTACGGTGAATTATTCGGAAAGATTCATGAAATTGGTCGAGATTTATCACAATAAAACTTCATACGGAGCTGCATGCCGGTAAAACTTGTCTCAGTAAACATCGAGGGGGATAAACATATCTCAGCAGTTTATGCTTTCATAAAAAATGAGCTGCCTCAGATTATTTCGCTTCAGGAAGTGTTTAAAAGTGATTTGCAGAACATAGCAGACGTTTTTGGTATGCATAGTCTGTTTCTTCCCATGAGTAAGAAGATGGTGAAGCGTAATAATGGCAAGGATCAATCTGAAGAGATTGGCATTGCCCTTCTTTCTTCCAGTCCATTTTTATCACACAACCTTGAATATTACTTTGGGACCGAGCAAGTGTCAGACTACTGGGACCCCCTAAAGGTAAGCAGGGGAGTTCTTTGGGGAACTGTTGAGCTTCAACAAAAAAATATAACGGTTGCTGTGACGCACTTTATGTGGACGCCGAACGGAGAAACCTCCGATTTGCAGCGGAATGAACTCCCAATGCTTTTGAATATTTTGAAAAAAAGTAGACCGCATGTTTTCGTAGGAGATCTTAATGCCGCAAGAGGTCAAGAGATTTTTGATGCGATCGCGCAAGAGTATACAGACAACATTCCTGCAAGCGTACAAACGACAATAGATCCAGTCCTTCATAGAGTTAAAAATCTTCAGCTTGTCGTTGATGCGTTATTTTCTTCCTCGGAGTATCAGGTGTCGGATGTGCATGTGGTAACGGGAATAAGTGACCACTGCGCTATTACATGCATGGTGGAGCGGTTGTAATGGTGGTTGGGCGTCAAAATGCCGGTTCCGTTTCCGATCTCCTGATATACTATCCACATGATCCCCGTCCAGGTATTTGGCAAAAAAGCACGCGGACGCACACCAATTCTTCTTCTTCATGGATGGAATGGTGAGTGGCGGTCATGGTATCCAGTGATTGAGCATCTAAAGCCTAGCGAATATCTCATCGTCCCTACACTGCCGGGTTTTGCTGGCATGACGCTTATTGAGCCATACACGCTTGAGAAATATGTGCGAGACGTTATCGCGATGCTCGCAGAACTCGGAGTTAAAAAAGTGATGGTTATTGGGCATTCACTTGGTGGAGCAATTGGTGCAGTTTTAGCCTCCCAGTACCCGGAAACGGTTAAAAAACTGGTTTTGGTGGATGCCTCTGGTATTCGCCCGGAACTGTCGGCTGCACGGAAAATCTGGACGGTTGCGGTGAAAGGCGTTAATGCGGTGTTGGGGTTACCGGGATTGTTGACTATTCAACCTATGCTTCGAAAGACGCTGTACTCGTTTGGTCCGTTTAAGCACTCCGATTATGCCGATATTTCCAATGACATGCTTCGAGAAACATATCTCAACATTATTCACGACGACATCTCGGACAGATTGGTGACGGTGGCATGTCCAACTTTACTCGTTTGGGGTGAAAACGATACTGAAACGCCGTTATGGCAGGGGAAGATGATGTCTGCGTTGGTGCCACAGTCCCGATTAGTAACCATTCCGGGGGTCAGTCACTTTTCCTACCTTGAAAAACCAGAGACATTTTATACCGCCCTCAAGGAGTTTCTCGCATGACCATCCGGCAACTTCTGTATTTAGCGCAACTTGAAGAATATGACCGCGAGCGGATTGTACGTTGGTTGAAAGAGCATCCCGGGAAATCAGTTGAAGAAAAGAAAAAGCATTTAGTGTGGACGACCAAAGTTGCGTTGTTGTTCGCGCTGACCTTGAAGTACTCGCTTGTATTGTCCAAGGAGCGAGCAGTGTTGGCTGCAATTCGTACGCTGGAGCCGATAGATACATTGATAAAGCGAGTCGTTGTGGGTATAGCTATGGCAAAGTTACGACTGTTTCATCGGCACCTTAAAGTAATTGGTGTCGCCGGTTCTTGGGGGAAAACGACAGCAAAAGAAACACTCACAGTTGTGTTGTCAAAAAAATTCCATGTCGAAAAAACACCAGAGAACACAAATACGCTGATGGGTATTGCGAAGGTTGTGATGAATTTACCCAAGGCCGCACAGATGTTTATTTGCGAGATGGATGCATTTGTACCGGGGGAGATTGCGTCAGTGTGCCGACTGATTCGTCCGCAGATAGGGTTATTGTGTGCGATTGGCCCAATGCACCTCGAGCGATTTCATGACGACTTTGAGGCCTTGGTGAGTGCTCAGTTCGAGTTGTTGGAGTCTTTGCCGGCGAGTGGGTTTGGTTGTTTTCCAAAGGAGTATCTAGAGGTTATCCCAAAGGTGCGTGCTAAAACATTCGCATTTTCATCTGTAGATGAGGCGTACTCAAAAATCGTACAGCGATTTGGGTTGACGGCGGAGGATGTGGTGCATGCCAAGGTGTCGATGCAGTCCATTCCGCATAGGGCACAGGTTATACAGGCAAACGGACTTACGATCATTGATGACGCGTACAACAGCAACCCCGCTGGATTCCGCCGGGCGTTACAAAAATTAGCTGACGCAAAAGCCACCAAGCGTATTCTTGTCACGCCGGGCATGATAGAGATGGGGAAGATGCAGTCGGTTGAGAATAAGGAAGCGGCGAAAGAAGCTGCAAAGGTATGTGATGTAATCATT
>DATEVM010000084.1:0-3410 GCA_035281785.1 Patescibacteria group bacterium | reverse complement strand
AACCTTCATATCAATGAGTCGAGGTATTGCTGTCGCGGCATCGTTCGTATGCAGTGTTGAAAAAACTAAGTGTCCTGTCAACGCCGCGTTCACTGCAATGCCAGCAGTTTCACTATCGCGGATTTCTCCTACAAAAATAATGTTTGGATCTTGGCGAAGAATTGAGCGTAAACCATTGGCAAACGTAAGGTTTGTTTTTACATTCACTTGGATCTGATTCGCGCCCTTTATACGATACTCAACCGGATCTTCTATGGTGGTGATATTGCGACCGCGTTCGTTCAGCGTCTTGAGCATTGCGTAAATTGAGGTTGTTTTTCCAGACCCCGTCGGACCAGTAGATAAAAGCATTCCGAAAGAACGAGTGTATGCGCGTGTAACTTTTTGCAAATCCTTCTCATTCATTCCCAAATCAGGAAGAGAGAATTGACGAGCGCGTGATGATAAAAGACGAAGCACAACTTTTTCTCCGTCTGCGATTGGAACGATGGATACGCGGATATCCAAGGTTTCTTCTTCCATACGTTGCTGCATTTTTCCATCCTGAGCGCTTAAGTGCTCATCGGTACGCAAGCTGGACATGACCTTAATACGAGTGATAATCCTGTCGTGCAGATCGCGACTAATCGTAAGAACGTCCTGAAGCACCCCATCTATGCGAAAACGTACGACCGCATCTTTTTCCTGTGGTTCAATATGGACATCCGAAGCCTTGTCGTCGTAGGCAAAACGAACGAGAGTATCGACAATTTTGGTTACAGGTAAGTCTTGAGTACCAAATCGACCGGTATCCTCTTTGAGGAGAAGATCCACGGTTTTTTGGATATCCTTTTTATAAAACTGCATTGCATTGTCAAGTTCACGAGAAGACGCGTAGTAAAGATTAACCCTGAGACCCGTTTTACGTGTGGTCATCTCAAGAATCTCGGAGCTAGGAATATCGACAACAGCGACGCTCAGCACCCCATCCGACTGAGAAAACGCAACCATTTTGTATTTTCTTGCCAATCTTGGTGGAATGAGGTTGATAACCTCTTCAGGAATTTGCAGTTTTGCCAAAGAAACATATGGAATATTTAGAGACGTAGCCACAAGATTTCCAAGCGCTTCACTACTCACCAATCTCTTTTCAATGAGCGCTTCGGAAAGTGTGTGCCCTACGGTTTTCGCAAAAGTACTCGCCTCGGCAAGTTGTTGTTCTGAAACAAGTTTTGAAGACAATACAAGAGACTGTAGTTGGTCATCGGGCAGCATACATCGTATATCTTATACTAAGACGGGGAGATGAATCTAGAAGGTGTTCAAAAAGCGACTTCACTTTAATTCCTAAATATTCGCTCCATCGCTCCAATTCCTTTCCAAAACATCTCTTCATCAAAGTTTTCATTCGGCGAGTGAAGGTTTTCATCTGGGAGTGTAAATCCAATCAGTGTTATCGGTGCTTTATAGAGCCGTTGAAATACTTCAGCTGCCGGAACAGAGCCGCCGGATCGGTTGTAGACAACTTCGTTTTTGAATGTCGTTTTCAGTATCTCCGCAATGTGTTGGAGCAATGGGTGCGCATAATCTGCGTAAAAAGGGGGGCATGATTCGTGAATATGGAGTGTTGATTTCACACCCTTGGGTAAATGTTTCTGAATATATCTATCCACAAGCTTATTCACCTTTTCAGGGCTTTGATGTTCAACAAGTCTAAATGAAAACTTTGCAGAAGCGGTGTTTGGGATAACAGTTTTTGTTCCTTCATGGACATATCCCCCGCAAATACCGTGAAGATCAAATGATGGCATTGTTTTTGGTGCCAGAGTTGGCGGAAGATCTCCAATCGTACATGTGGCATAGACTTGGCCATTTGAAAGTTCTTCTTTCTCGGTTCTTGCGTGTTTTTTAAGTTCACTCATTTCTTCAAGTGATAGTTTTCGCACATCTTCGTAAAATCCAGGGATTGTTACCCTTCTTGTTTGCGGATCTTTTATACTTGAAAATAATTCAGACAACACTTGTAGTGGATTCAGCACCTTGTTTCCGTATACGCCCGAATGCAGATCTCGTTCTCCTATGCGGATAGTGAGTTCAAAATACACGATACCCCGTAATCCGTAATACATTTGTGGAACATTACGCTTTTTCATACCGGAATCAAGAACGAGAACAAGATCGAGGCTTGGGATGATTTTTTTCGCTTTTTGAATGTACCATTCAAAGTTATCTGCTCCACCCGACTCTTCTTCCCCCTCAAAAAAGAAAACGAGTGTATTTGCTAGAGCTTGATCACGGATACATCGTTCAGCTGCTGCTATGGCAATCGTCACATGCCCCTTGTCGTCCGCTGTGCCACGACCAAAAAACTTCTCGTCTTTTCTTGTAAGCACAAACGGTGGCGTGTTCCAATCTTTTATCGGATCTTCCGGTTGAACGTCGTAATGTCCGTACACACCAATTGTTTTTACCCGCGAACTATTACCTTTTCTATACGCAAGAACAAACGGTGGTCTGTCACCATGTTTTAACAGTTTAACAGTGAAGCCTAGTGATCGTAGTTTCTCGTGCAAAAACTTACTAGCATGCTGGATATCAGGTGCATGCGAAGCATCTGTGGAAACGGAAGGAATATGAATAAAGTCTGAAAAGAACTTGAGGACAGATGCTTTCTCTTTAAGTGAGAGTGACGGAGACATGCAACGATTATACGCCTTTATCAACCTATTTCTGATATAAGCGAACGTAGGTCAGCTGTTCTTCGTACAGAAGTTTCCAAGTTTGCAATTCTTTTGGAGTGTCCACATTGATAACTAATGCCAGTTCATATTGGGTCGTATCTTGTATCGCTGTTACGTGTACGAATGGAAAATCCATGTAGAAAAAATTATGTCCTCCGTACACAAGAACTGTTTTTCCGCGTGCAATGTTTCGAATGCGACCGTCCACGTCGTAAAAATCTCCGTATGAAAAGTTGAGATGCTTCAATAGAAATTGTTGTTTTGATTCTTGACCAAAAAGAACTGGGACATATTTTACGCTGGCAAGTCCGCGGTATCCTACCGTAAGTAAGCCTATTGCGAAAACCGCGCAAATTAACACTATGCGAATGTTTCGCTTTACGACTCTTTCAATGATATATGAAGCAAGCACCGACCATGCGGGTAGATACGAAAGTATAAATCTACTTCCTCCTTTTGATGTTGTCATCGCCCAAAGTACAAGTGATAACGCGCAGTAGATGAACAACATCTTCATAAGATGTGAACCGTTCCAAATCTTTTTCCACCGCAACACCATGATCGGAATAAGAATGATGTATATCGGCGACAGTAGATCGTTTGAACGGAAAAATAGTTTAACTGTATCACCAACTATTGATCGAAACTCGGGAAGATGACTCGCCATTTCTACAGAAAAAAGCGGATACA
>DATEVM010000083.1:0-7248 GCA_035281785.1 Patescibacteria group bacterium | reverse complement strand
GGGTGGCGGTTGACAATCATCCGCCGAATCGCCAGCATATCCCGACCCTCATCCCAGATAAACCTCATTTTTACATCGATGCGATACAGACGAAAAAAAGCTCCGAGAAGAAGAATAAGAAAGAGGATACTGTGTCGAAGTTTCACATCATGAGTATATACCGCGAGTAAAAAAACTAAAAAGCGTGGTATCTACAACTGTCGAATTTGTGCCGAAGAAAGGACTCGAACCTTCACGGGATTACTCCCACATGCTCCTCAAACGTGCGCGTCTGCCAGTTCCGCCACCCGGGCAGATACAAGGGGGATTATGGTGAATCAGGAGAAAAAATGCTATTTGAACTTATGTTCTTTTGCCTGTTTCTCAATGATTTGAATCGTAGCATCGATTTTCGTTTTTTTACGTTTTAAATATACAATCTCTTTTCCCTTGTACATAATTTTCTGCAAAGCAATTGAATTTCTTTTTGCATACATAAGTTGATATGTTCTTGCGCCCTTTTTTATCCTACCTCTTAGGCCATAGAGCTCATATGTTCTTTTTTTGATCCACTCCAAATGCATTTTGCTCGCAGAAACAAATCCAGTATAAAACCTAAAACTGGAAGTCCATCTCTTATCCCAGTATGCATAGGTATAACCATCTCCATCTAAATATCCTCGAAGAAAATGAGAAAAATACCGATTCGGAATTCGAAGTTCTCCTAGTGTTTTTGATTTATTGGGATGTAACCCAAGACTCATGAGAAACTTGTACAGTGCGACATTACCAAACTGAATAAAGTAATATTTTCTCAGTTTAGTATAACCACTTCGTTTAACTCCAATTTTATTCTTTAGGTTAAAAATTTTGGAAAATGTTTTAATTTGATCCAGATCTTTCGACGTGAGATTTAGGTGCCTTCCGTCCTTGGAAAGACTGCCGTCGGTTGTAATAAGACCTATGGCATACGCCAAACTATTGGACCATTTCATAAAACACTCAAGTATAAGCGTATACCAGATTTTTGAGTTAGTAAACCACAATTATGATAATTTCAAGATGAACTGGAAAATTTGTGCCGAAGGTGGGAGTTGAACCCACACCCGTTTAACCGGACACGGTCCTGAACCGTGCGCGTCTGCCAATTTCGCCACTTCGGCACCTAGGGGATTATTGTAACATGGCGCAACTGAAGCAATGTCGTTCCTACACCGACTTATGGAATTTTTGTTCAAATGCACGAATCACAATCTCAGCAACTTCATGTGGCCTAAAAAACACGGTATTGATCGTTAAGTCATAACAGTCTGACCGGCGAATGTCTTTTCCAAAGTACTGCCTTACGAACTCACGACGGTCAGCCTCGTTCTTCTGAACAATTTCTTTTGCCACTGCATACGGATGACCTTCAAAGTCCATTGCACGCTGTATACACACCTGCATAGGAGCTGCTATACGAACATGAAGCCCCTGTGCAAATGGAGTAATAAAGTTTGCACCCCGACCCAAGATGACAACATTACCGCGATACGCCAATGACAAAATCACCTTGCAGAGCGCAGTAAAGTAGGTAACATCGGACACATAGTTCGGATTAATGAGACCCTGGATAAGATCCTGAAGAGCAGTGCGACCCTTTTCGTCAACCTGATCCAACACGCTTTTGCGTAGTTTTGTGGACTTCGCAATTTCTTCGATCAGCTCGTGATCATAAAAGGCAAAACCGAGGCGCTTTGCAACTTCCTGACCCACCAACTTCCCACCACTTCCTGGATCTCTGGCAATGGTAATGAATGGTTTAGAAAAGCGTTCTGCTGCAACGAGGGGTTCGTTGGCATAGCTACGCTCCGTGGCTTCGCGCAGATGGAGGGCAGTCATGACCTTGTCCACCAAGGACGCATATGACATATCCATAAAAAAAGTATAACGAAATTCTGCTAGAATACAAGCAAATTTGCACATATGCGTGCTTGTTTTAGACGCCCCAGTAGGCTAACGGATAGACCGTCGGTCTTCGGAACCGAACGTAGAGGTTCAATTCCTCTCTGGGGCACACAGTAAACATTGGATGTATCAACGTATTTTTGGTAGAATACCCATATGCCAGGTTCTGTATTAGAGCGTGTATCAGCATATCTTCAACAAAAACGCGACGAGTTTGAAAATCGGCAGCTGTCCGCGCTGTACGATTTTTGCGCAGAAAAAGTAGGAAGAAGAGTTCAGTTTAAGATAAATGGCATCGTACAAATAACCCTACGGCACGATGCAAATGACGGCATTGTGTTTGAGGGTGAAAAACTAGATTTGCGTACCACGGGAACAATCGAGATTATTTGTTTAGAAAGCAATGGTACTATTGCTCGCACAGAACAGGGAGACTATCGTAGGTATCAGGCATTATTAAGCAAAATAGAATAGATTGGTTGAAAGGAACTCTCTATGGCAGGAAACTCCATCGAACTCAATAGAGCAGCAATAAAAGAGGCGCTTGGTATGGTGCGTGAGGACGACATCGACCTTGCTCACCTCGCAACAACATTAGAACGAGCATACAGATTATTTAAAGACAAAGGTGAACTTTCAGATGTCCCCCTCATCACACCAAAACAAAATCTCGTTTTGATTCTTTTTCTTCGTGACGTGAATCGAGGAGACCAAAATTTCCTAAACAACGTTATCCTTCCAGGTATTCGCGCTTGGGCGTTTGAAACGGGAACCGTCGTTGATGGTGCGGTCGTATAAGTCACTTCTTTGCTGGAACAAACTTCATTGAGATCGAGTTCACACAGTGACGCGCGTTTGTGTCCGTAAAACCTTCACCTTCAAATACATGACCTAAATGAGCACCACATGTTGCACATTGGATTTCTGTCCTTTTGCCATCTGCGTCTGTCAGCCGTTTCGCTGCACCGGGAATTTCCTGGTCAAAGCTTGGCCACCCACAATGTGCGTCAAATTTTTTGTCTGATTTGTATAACGGTGAGTTGCACTGTCGACATATATACGTACCGTCCTTCCAAAAGTTGTCATACTCACCGGAAAAGGGTGGTTCTGTGCCTTTGTCAATCATCACCGCTTTCTCTGTAGCTGTCAGTGGGTTAAGATCCATAGAAATAAGCCCCCTTCGTTCTTGGAACACGCTGCGATTGATTCATGTTTCATATGAACCTCCATTCGTCTCTATCCCAGCATATCATGGCAGAAGAAATCCTCCTGTATAATTTGGTATCCACCATGGAATAAAGAGATAGACCATAAAAAGAATGGAAAGCATAAGCGAAACAAGGCAGATCATCACAAAACGAAATATATTTTGAGAAAAAGTACGTTCACCATCTCCATGAATACAAGTTTTTTTTGCATACATATTTGACATAATAATCAGCCCCGTTGAAAAAACGAGAATTGGTATGAGCCATACTTTTTTTTCACCCTCCTGTCTGATGAAGAGTAAATACCCGGATGTCATGAGGAAGTAAAGCATCGTTCCGCAGCAAAGGACATGCATGATAAGCATGGGGATCATGCTTGCGATACTTTTTTTAATCATATCTTTCTTTTTACCATTCTTATAATCTTGATTGTCATAACAGTGTTCGCCAAACCGCCCGCAAATAGCAGTACGGGCTGATATGAACCTAAAACAGTTATCAGGGAACTCGCAGAAGCCAGTATTGCGACATCACTTAGGTGATGGAGACAACACAGAACCATAGTACCGGCTGATACTCCTGTTGCCGTACCCTGTCGATTCTTCCGCTTCACAAATGAGGTCGAACCAACGTATGTACCGAAAGAAACAATGAGGAACGTCATATATGGCCAAAGGTTCAATAATTGCTGCATGCCAACCTGCCACGACCCCGCAAATATCCGCATCACGGTAAAATACCACGCTACTAACGCGAACATTGCAACAGTCCCATCAAAAACACTTGTTATTATTCTCATGGGAACTCCAAGATTCTCTCGGATACTCCACCAATATTCGTCCCAGTCACCGAGAAGGGGAGAGTTGTTTTTGGAAAATCTATAGTACTTGATCGATGATGGCCCGCACCCTCATCGACCGATGAAATGGGCCGAATAACCTTACCATCTTTCTTTAGTGAAATAGCCGAAATCCACTCCACATTGCTTATATCAACGCTGTGCGTGTTGAGTGATGCGCGGATCACTGTTTTTGTTGGGGTAGATGAAAGCACTTCGGCGGACAGTGTGACGTTACCCTCATCATTATCACTTTTTTCTTGAGGTGTCTGCTGCTGCGGTATCTCTGCAGTTGTCTGATTTGCTTGTGCATACTCATATGGAACAAGAGTAAATTGCTCGCTCAAGAACCAAAGGAAAACAAGTGTTATCCCAACAAGAGAAAGAGCGCGCCAATGCTTCAGTGCATTTAACAGCATTTCTTCAACCTTTCTTGAACCATGGCATGCTCGCGTTCAGAAATGACTGGAGATGTTTTTTTGGAATTTGCCTGTAGTGTTTCCGGGGTTAATGCAAAAAATCCAAATAGAAGTACGGGTACAAAAAGTGTAATACCCGCAGCGACACTCCACTGCAAAACAAGGTAGCTGGAGATGATGCTTGTCATAGTAATACCGATTTTGAGCGTTTCATACGTAAGTGGCAGACGATGATGCATAATAAATTCATCGGAAAGGAATGCAATACCAACCCCGGATTGCATCATAAACAACGGGAGTAGTACTTGTGCATATTGAATTTGAAGGATGCGAGAAAAAACCAAAAATGCAACGGCAACCGCAGAGGAAAAACAAAATGAACACACGCGTCGTCTTATGTGGTATCCCAACCACACACTCACCCTCGTAAATAGAACATACGAAACGAGAAAGACCACAATAGTTATTACCAACAACATCACAACATTCCCCTTAGCCAGACATACATTGCAACTCCAAACATTATCATGACAACAGCATTAATCCATTGCGACACCTTCATATGCCGCTCTCGAAACAGTTCCAAAAAGCGAACGGTTCTTGTATTACACGCAAGAAACACAAGAATAAGGAGAGGAAGAATATAAAAGGTGTTGTAGAGCAAGAGATATCCAAGAAATGCGGCGCTCTTCGTCGTTGCAAGCGTTGTGATAATAACTGTATAGATACCACCAGTACATGGAAATGCACAAATACCGACCAATATCCCTAAAAAGAAGGCCGAAGGCAATGAGACTTGTTCCATGACGCGTTGTAAGAAACCCTTACTTACCTGCGGAATGCGAAGGTGAATAGGAAAACGCGGAATTAGTATTTCCAGTAACGATATTACCCCCAAAACTACCGCAATAATTGAAGCGGCTTTAGCAATGAAGAAGGGGTCCGGGAAAAGTGCGACTGCCCGAACTAGTCCCAACCCAATGAGGAAATATACAAGAAAAATGCCAAGGATGTAGAGAAGTCCCATCGCAAGTATAGACACGCGATTTTTTCGTATCATGTATAAGAAACTCAACAGAACAAGAAGTACTGTTATTGCACATGGATGAAGGCTATTCGCAATACCACCCCCAACAACCGCAAGCAGATAGTTCTTTGTTTTACCAGCACTAGACTGTGACTTGGATGACAAAGCACTCACGACAAGCTCACTTGAATCAAGTACTTTAGCCGCACCATTAAATGTATACAACGTAACCGATGTAGCCCTGCCGTGCATTTCAGGCTGATACAGTAAAACACGTTCTTGTAGCGGTTGAGAAAAAAGAGCCTTCAGATATGCCTTTGGCACATGTCCCTCAATCGCAACTTGGTCCCCAACAAAAGCGGATATGCTGTCCTGATACTCAACGGGAATGCTCCATTGCTCATTTTGTTGATAAAGCATCTTGCGTTTTTCAGGTTCGTTTATGTAGTCGAACGCATTGACCTGATACCCCGCCTCTTTCAGCACAGGAAGTAGTGTTGAGCGAAGATATTCTGCGCAATCTTGGCATGCTTCGTTATAAAAAACCGTTGCATCAAGTGGTTCCTTTGCGCGAACGCGCATTGACGCTGTATGGGCGAGAAGTACAAGAGCGAGGCCTAAAAAAAGAATAAAAATCTTTTTCATCGCACTGACCCCAAAATACTTACAACATATTCTCTGCCGCGTGGTTGGCTCACCTGGACATACAATTTATGGTTAACGTCATCACCGGTAGCGTGCATCGAACCATCAAACTTTATATCCGCTCGAACAGTTTTTTGGGCTGGAATAACAATTTGCTGCTTTTTACCATCAATTGTTATCTCTGTACAACCACAGGAACTAGAAAGTGACGTAATTGTTGCATCTACAAATCTTGGGTTGGTGATACGAATTGTCTGCGTCTTTACATCTTGCGGTCGCACGACTCCCAACTGAATAGTTTCGGGTGTAATCTGCATTGGAAGTCGTGATTGATAACGCCAAACAAAGCCTGAAAGAACAAGTGTGCCTACTGCACCCAAGACCACTAATAATACGCGCCTGTTATTCCACCACATTTGCTGTGATCTCAATGTGTTGTTTTATTTTTTTCGGAGATTTCACATAAATCTCAGCCGTTCGCTTGATAGGTCCGATGCCGGCCTTTCCATGAGCAGCTGGATCAAACTCTATGGTAATTTCGGCGTTTTTCCCTTTTGGAATTTCAACACCCCAGTCAGGAGATGGTCCACCGCCACCATGCGTCATTCCTAAAAACGGACTAGATATTCCTCCATATGTTAGTGATGCTTTTGTACACATACACGATGTATCGATTGCGCGAGTAACTATTGTTTGACCCGAAATATTCTTCAGGGTAAACGTCTTTCTCACTTTTCCATCCTTCATAGAAATCGTGCCGAAATCAAAAGAGTTCGGCTCAATTGCAAACACGCCCTCAGCATTTGATTGGGCATCCTTATATGAAATCAATGGGTCTTCGTTTACAAGTGATCCGTATTTCTCTTTGAGAGCAACTAACACCTCTTTCTTCGATAAATTTTGACTTACTAAGGAATCAACATATGCTTTTGCCTCCCTCGATTCCGGCATATCGCATTGGCTAATAGGCATTCCACAGCCCGAAGGACACAAAATCATGTCATATAGGTCGGCAGCATATACTTGCTCCACACCAAATATATTCATTGCTCCCGTTTTTAACTTCACGTCAAAGAACTGGAAAAAGAGAAGTAAAAAGATCAGAATGAGCGCTATTTTTCTCCACAATATAGTGGAGTTCCACAGACTATTCATTGTTCCTCCTTATACACCACACCCGCCCGA
>DATEVM010000082.1:0-2669 GCA_035281785.1 Patescibacteria group bacterium | reverse complement strand
ATCCGCCTGAATGATGAACTATAACCGGAGTACCATATGCCATTGCCTCAACCGGAATCATGCCAAAATCCTCATCTTCCGCAGGATAAATCAGCATGGATGCTCTGGAATAAAGATCGTGGAGTACTGCATCATCCACTGAGCCTAAAAATGTAACAGTTGGACCGGCGATGCTTTGTAAATACTCCAACGGTTTTCCTGACCCAACGACAACTAACTTCTTTTTCATCTCTGTGCAGGCACGAACTACAAGGTCAACATGCTTACTTGCCGCTAATCTTCCCACAAATAAACAAAAGTCCTCTTTCTTTTTCTTTGGAAGAATCTGAGGCACGTTGATCGGCGGATAAATAACAACAGACTCACGACGGTAAAACTTTTGAATGCGACGTTGGACTTCCTGTGAGTTGGCGATGAATTGGTTTGGACGTTGCGCGGTATTGAAATCGACAATGCGCATATAGTGATTAATGAGTGTTCCCAGTACATGTGTTACCGGATTTTTTTTCCATTCTGTCATCGTGGTATATCCATACAGTGAGCGCGGTGGCGTGTGACAGTAGCAAAGATGTTTTGTTGAAGGTGGCACTTTGACAGCTTTAGCCATATACATGTTCGTTGAAGAAATCACCAAGTCATACTGTTGGAAATTGAACGACTCAAAAAAGTTTGCTGCAAACATGCGCAGCGGTGAATAGAGAAACTGTATCCCAGGAATTGACGCTGCCCACGATTCGATAATCTTCCATGACTGGAATTTTTTCCAGTGAATCCCCATAGATTCTTTATCAACAAACGCTGTGTAAAGGGGGGCATCGGGAAACATTTCGTGCAACGCCTCAACAACGCGTTCAGCACCCCCATATTCCCGAAGAAAATCATGAATAAGAGCTACTCTGGGTTTAGTCTTCATTAAAATAGTGCCTCCTGCACTCCTTGCTCAAACTGGTCTTCTGGCAACAGGTTGATGAGGCTTTTGAAACCGAGTTTCTCAAAAAGAGCAGCTACTTTTTGCTTATCGTAACTAGTCACCGTACATGCATCTAAATCAAAGTTGAGCGGCGTATGAATATCTATTGTTGCAAGCTTTTGACTTAGCAATGCTGATTCGTGACCGTCTGCTAATTTTTTCACAACCCGCTCTTTCAATACGGCTTTTTGATCGGGCGTCAATTCTTCCGGTTTTTGTAACGACTCATAGATATTCTTTAACGACCCAAATGTACTCAATAGTTGCGTAGCCGTCTTAGGACCAACTCCCTGTACCCCAGGGATGTTATCCGAAGGATCTCCGCTCAAAGCTTTGTAATCAATAATTCCTGACGGTGGCACGCCCATTTTTTCTAGCACTTCTTCTTCTCCGTATTCTTTTGCGTCTTCATTTTGGCGAGCCGGCATATACACCGTTATCTTATCGTCATCAACTAATTGAAATGCATCTTTGTCCCCTGTTACAATCGTAACTTTTACCGTGTTGCAGATCTCTTTGGCAATCGTACCAATAACATCGTCAGCCTCGTATCCTTCAACACCAAAAATAGGAATGTTTAAAGATTCGACAACATCGCGAACTCTTCCAAGTTGACTTATGAGGTCGGTTGGCGTTTCTTTACGTTGCGCCTTGTATCCAGCAAACGCGGTGTGGCGAAATGTTGGTTTCCCCATATCAAACGCAACCGCAATATACTTTGGATGCAAGTCTTTAATAACTTTCAAGAGAATACGCGAAAAACCATAGACCGCATTTACCAACTCGCCATCGCTGGTCGTAAGGGGTGGAAATGCGTGATATGCGCGGTACACCAACGCATGGCCGTCAATAAGGACAAGTGTGTCTTTTTTTTCGTGTGCCATGGGCACATTGTAGCAAAGGTTTTATCATTCCGCCCAACTCTGTGCATATAAGAAGAAAATAACAGCACCGGGCATCGCGGATGTACTACCATTACTTTTTGGGGCGAACCTCGTCGTCTTCCGATAGACTGCTTTTCACGATTGCAGTGCTGCTGCGTTCTACCGTTCGTATTCGACCTTCAAGCTGATCTAACCGCTCAAACAGCCGAAACCAATTATATTCTTCCTGTTTCTTTGTCATAGTAATACCGATAATGCCGACGAGCAATCCAAACACGACAACGCCCGCTATTTCTAGCGTAGCTCCAATCGTTCTTCCTATCGTTGTTACCGGTACATAGTCGCCATAGCCAACGCCGGTTACCGTGGTAATGGCCCACCACAAACCTTCTTCTATCGTATGGATATTTGCATCAGGGCTTCGTGATTCAATAGAAACAACAATGACGCCCAAGAAAAATGAAAGCGTCACTAAAAGTATGAGCGCATTGCGGAATGGTCTGTGCTGGAGAAGTCTTTTTGTAAACTTGTGTTTCGGTGTATGTACAAACATGTCACCATCATACCAAGTTTATGAAAGATTTTGTTTGGCTTTCTTCTCGCCCATGAGGGATTCAAATTCATCACCCTCAACCGTTTCAACTTCCAATAGTTTTTCTGCGACTAGATCAAGTTTCTTTGTATATTTTTTGAGCAACAACTCCGCTTTTTTTAAAGCTTTGTCGATAATCGTCGACACTTCTTTGTCGACCCTACCCAACATCTCGTCGCTTAGTTTTGTTGGCTCAATATATGTTCTGTTGTAATCTGTTGTT
>DATEVM010000081.1:0-2771 GCA_035281785.1 Patescibacteria group bacterium | reverse complement strand
TGAGCGTCGTATCGCCCATATGAACCGCTGTCATCTCTAGATGGTCTAACGGTTCTAGCAGGCGTTCTATAAGCGTTGCGGATGCAAGCTTTACGAATCTTTCCTGGTTTTCCTGTGTGCGACGCTGCAGATTTATATAATCTGCAATAGCTCGTTTATGGTCCAACTCGGCTGCTTCTAGCTTTTCTTGTAACACTTCAATTTCTTTTGCCAACTGGTTTTCCTGATCATGTTTTGGTTGTTTTCCAGAATGATCGGTTTGTTTTTGAGCTACAGACATGTGAACCTTTCTATGTCTATCTAGTAGGGATCATTCCGAGAATCAAATCATGAAAATACTCAAGCATTGGCACAACATGCTGATAATTAACTCTACTTGATCCGATAACGCCAAGTGAGCAATGGCGAGTTCCGCATGTAAAATCTGTAAATGTGATGCTCATCTGTTCAAGATACTGGTTACCCAGGTCTTCACCGAATACAACATGAACAACATCTTCGTCCCAAGGACCGTTAAAAATAGTGTCTAACTGATTCGTTTCTTCTAGAAGAGATAAAATTGTTCGCGTAACATCCACGTTATTCAACTCTGGATATCCTAAAAGGTATGAGTACCCAGCATGATATGCATGCTTATCATTTGTAAAGGCAATGCCAATTGATTTTGTCCTGTCTGCTAATACGCGAGTTGCTTCTTGAAGGAGTTTGTCGAGGTCGTCTTTTGTTTCCCAAATACGCTCCTTTACTGAAACTTCGTCGGCAACAGTAAGATCTTTTTTACTCATGAGTTCTTTGACATAAAGTTTGAGTGCTGTTGAGGTTGGAATGCGACCCGCAGAGGTATGAGGCTGTTTTAAATATCCTTGTTCGGAAAGATACACCATTTCGTTACGAATTGTGGCAGGCGAAACACCAAGGTTGTACCTTTTATCGATTGTATCGGAACCCACGGGTTCTGCGGTCTTGAGATATTCATCAACAACCGCCCGAAGAATCTGGATTTGTCTCGAGGTCAGATCGACCATGTCCCTCCTGTATTAGCAGAATGGTAACATGAGTGCTAATGATCGTCAAGATGTGTATTATGGAGTTTTGTCATGGGTTCTTGTATGCTTGAAATATGGAAAACCCTGTCGGGAAATATCGTCGGTCGTACGTCTTGAAAACAATTTTTACATTTGTTCCACTCCTCATTATTACTGTCGGAATTATTTTTGGAGTACTTAATCTTGATGCAATCAGGCAGTTAATTATTGGTGCAACCGGTGAAGAAGCGAACATTCAGGTTGATACTCAAGCGATTCTTGGTCCTATGCCTCGCCCGTGGCGTAACCTTGCGCAAGGAGGAGAGGATAAAGACTGGAGAATCCAGCCCATTGCGCAGGCAGTCCGAGCACTGCAGCCTGAATATATCCGCCTCGATCACATTTATGACTTTTATGACATCGTAAGTAGAGATGGTGGGTCATTGCGGTTTGACTGGACAAAACTTGACCCTATTGTCAGTGATGTTCTTGCAGTTGGCGCAAAGCCATATATATCTCTCTCATATACCCCTGGTCCCCTTGCACCAAACGGAGATATTACTGGTGAACCAACAAACTGGAACGAATACCAGCTTGTGATTCAACGAACAATTGAACATCTGAGTAAAGAACGGGGTATCGACAATGCTATTTACGAGGTCTGGAATGAGCCGGATTTGTTTGGGAAGTGGCGTATTGGAAGTGGAAAAAGCTATTTAACGCTCTATACCTTTGCTGCACGCGGGGCGCAACAAGCAGCCGCGAGTGGTGCAAAACCTTTTTTGTTTGGCGGACCAGGAATAACCGCTTTGTATGAAAATTGGGTGCGTCAACTACTCAATCACGCTTCCAAAAACAATCTTCGCATAGACTTCATTTCGTGGCATCGGTACAACAGAAGTATTGATCAGTTTCGCGACGATTTTGCAAAGGTTAAAAACTGGGCTTCAGAGTTTCCACAGTTCCCGAACCTTGAGCTTCATATTACAGAATGGGGTCACGATTCTGATGTAGACGGAGGATATGATACAGATTTTTCCGCCGCACATACGGCAGCAGTTGCAACAGAAATGGTTGGGAACATCAATCGAGGATTTGTTTTTGAGATCCAGGACGGAAAAAGTCCAACGGGTAAAGAGTTTTGGGGACGTTGGGGGTTGCTTACGCATAGTGAGTTTGGATCAAAGCAAAAGCCGCGATACCGAGCATTGCGATTTATTGACACAAATATTGGAAACCAACGACTCCCCATTCTCGGAAAAGGGACGTGGGTAAAAGGGATGGCTGCTCGATCCGGAGATGCAACAACAATTGTTCTTGCAAACTACGATCCGGCGGGACGCCATGCGGAAAACGTTCCTGTAACATTTCGCAACATCATTGGAAGTAATTTTTCTGTTGAGCAAATATTTTCAGATGGTCGCAGTTCAAAACAACAGCTATCAACTACCTCTGCTGAGTTGCGCGTTTTTGTCCCAATGAGCCCAAATAATGTTGCTGCTATCCGACTAGTCCCATTAAGCCCGCAAATAACAGTGCCAACTATTTCAATACCAACAACCCCCGCAACCTCTCCGGCACCGTGAATACACATTGTTACAAGGTTTTTATGAGAGAAAGTATTTCTTGTTGGAACCGCTGCTTTGAAAAAGACTTCGCGTGTGCGTAAAGTGCTTGCGGATCCCACGATATTTGTTCGCAACGCCGAATTGCTTGTACTAGTTCGTTTTGTTCAAAAGAGTAGAT
>DATEVM010000080.1:0-8620 GCA_035281785.1 Patescibacteria group bacterium | reverse complement strand
TGTTTTGAGCGTTGATGGTGAACTTTCTTCCGTTCAAACAATGGTAAAACCAGATATAAATCAAATTGTTGAACAAGTTGTTGCTCCCTGGAGGGAACATGAGCCGGATATTCTATGGCATCTTGTTTCTGCATTGATTGTGGAGGTGGTGTCCAATCACCCCGAGGTTATCCTTCTTTCAAACATGCAGGCTCAGCGTCTTCTTGCTGAACTTCAACAAGAGTTGCCGCCCAATGCATCTATTATGGATGTTGCGCAGTGGGTAAATCCCGGAATCATTGCGGTGCGAAAAAAGGTGCGAGAAGCGTAGTATTTCGGTACGTTCGCATTTTTTTACCCGTGGAGCGTATAATATAGCCTATGTCTACGTGTTTACTCGAATACTGTCTTGTTGCAAAGGGAGACCTTAAGGACATTGTTCTCCGCGATGAGGAAGATGTCGAAGCGTTAAAAGAGGTATTTGTCCAACAACTCATTATTCCCGGATTACAGGTTGAGCAGGTTGGTAGTGAAATCCTAGAAACGCTGTTTGCTAGGATATTTATCGACCTTAGCGCAAGTTTTCCAGACCACGTTGCGGTTTTTCCTCGAGCGGTATACGACGAAGACGGTTCTTTGATACGACAATACTCACTTGAAGAGGCTGCCGCATTTATGTCTGGAACGATGGGAGCATCACTTCTTCAAAATCTATTAAGACGCGCGGCAAATCTGCTGAATTGACCGAACGATTTTTGATCCAATTGCGATGTCTTCAAAACTTGTCTTTTCTCTGGTGAGGTGTATAATTGCTTGAAATGATACGCTTTTTCGTTGTCTAATGAAAAATAGTATCGAATAATCAAGAAAAAATACTGTATGGAGTGTTGTATATGAAGAAGACAATAGGACTCACAGTTTCTTTTTTCGTTTGTGTTGCACTTTTTCTTTCTGTTGTGCTTTTGTTCGATAAGCAAACTGTTACAGGGGTAAAGGCTGCTGTTGATGATGGATGTGGGTACGAGTGTAAGGATGTAGAGTGGTCTGCTGAACGCTATGTCTATGAAGAAGACAGTGAAGAAAAGGTATATGGTTCTTGGGATAACTGGAGTTCGTGGAGTGAAAACAATAAATGTTCTAGTCAAGATGAAAATGATGGGAAATGTGAAGATGAGTCGCGGGGACTAGGCTGGGATAGAGAATATCGTAGACGATACCGATCTGTTACAGTAAATCATATATGTCCTGCTGGGTATGAATACCACGAACAAAATGGACCAAATGATTGTCGAAAGTTGGAAACTTTTGGGCCAATCACAATTAACTACGAAAAATGGGACCTAGACCCAACTAAATGTCATAGGGAAACAGCTGAATCCTTAAATATCCCACAATGGGCAATCAGTGATTTTAATACTGAAAATCCAGAGTTCAAGTTTGGGGAGAAGTTTGTTCCAGAAGGTAAATACCTTGGCGAAGATAATATGTGTCACGACAAGGAACCCGTTTGTGTAGTGGAAAATGAGCAAACACAATATCAAGATGACGAACAATGTACTTGTGAAGATTTAGATAATTGTGAGCCCGATCCAGTATGTGAATGGAATCCAGAGTTGTCACCAGAAGATGAATTGTGCCAAGAGCCTAAGGAACCAGAAGAGCCTTCCCCTTCACCAACTATAGAACCTTCTCCAACTCCAACCGATGAACCGGAGTCATCTCCAACTCCTTCTCCAACCAATGAGCCGGAGCCTTCACCCTCCCCCTCACCGAGTCCATCTCCAGAATCATCCTCAACACCCACCCCATCGCCAACCCCAACACCCACTCCAACTCCATCACCAAGTAATGGTCCGGGTAAACAAAGCAAACTGTCAAACGACAACTTGCAGTGCAGTAGTTCCGATTTCGAGGTCATTATGGATCTTCTCGACAACGGAAATGGCGTGAAAGATGTTGAGGTAACCTTCACGTTTAATGGAAGTGAAAAGAGAGCAAAAACAAACGACAGTGGTCGTGCTCGAACTTCATTTGGTCGTGCTGCTGGGGTTGTGAGCGCAAAGGCCGATGGGTTTGATAGTCAAACAATGACTATTGATCTCCCACAATGTCCGGTATCCGGAGGAACGGGTGGAGGCCAAGTGCTGGGAGCGACAACGGGTAAAGTCCTCGGAGCTTCTACGCTTGCCGCCACAGGCAGTGCTGTTGATGCACTTGCACAAGTTGGTCTGGCATTTGGCTTCGTGTTGACTATAATCTCAGGATATGGCTACTACAGAGTTGCAAAAGAAACGTCGAAGAACTAAAAAACGTCAACATCATCTGATATCAAAAAGCGGATCAGTAAGCGTTCGTACGAAGAACAAAAAGCGCACAGGTCGTTCAAAAAAGATGCGTGCTGGTAGTGCTAAAGTATCTCCTCTTATACGTTTTTTTCTCCGACAGAAAAAACGCTTTCATAGCGCAACATTACAATACATAAAAAATGTTCCCAGAACTCGTCGTGTTAAACCCTGGATGTTTCTTGTTGGCCTTACTCTGGGTCTTAACCTTTTATTGGTAAGCGGTTGGTATGTGCTCTACAGCAAAACAGTCCTTTCTTTTGCGACTGTTCCCCAAGTTACTGCTCGCTTAGAGCTTCGTGGAAGTATTCCAGTAAAGATTGAGATTCCATCAATTTCACTTGATCAGCCGCTTGTTCTTGGGAGTATTATCGACGGCGTGTGGACTATCTCTCCAACTTCACCTACCTACCTTGCAAACTCTGCCCGTCCGGCCGAGGGTGGCAATATTGTTGTGTATGGTCACAATAAAAACTCGATTTTTGGCGGACTTCGACGCGTGAGGTTGCAAGATGTCATTGTTTTGACTACCGAATCTGAAAAAACACACCAGTACATTGTGCGCGAAATCGTTATTGTAAAACCGACAGATATCGCGGTTGTTCTTCCCACAGACAACGAGGTGTTGACGGTCTATACATGCACTGGATTTTTCGACTCGATGCGTCTAGTCATAAAGGCGTATCCGAAAGGAGTAAGGTGATAAAAGAATACATACTCGCGTGTCTTGTTTTTGACAAAGAACGATTGGCAACTGCCGTTGCGTCCGGGTGGAAGAATATTGCAGAAGAAGAGTTTCTTTATATGGTTTTCAATGCAGATTCAGATGAGGCAGCAGTCCGTCAAGCTGAAACTTTGGCGGATGAGTCTCGCGAACTCTACTTCACAAACTTTGCACAGGCGTTTTTCAAAGTCATGCTTCTCTCCGACCAAGGCCAAGGTGTGGTTCAGGAATATGTTGCAGATACAGAAGCGAGAAAATTACCAAAAGAGCTGCGCGATATTGTGGACAAAGGCTCTTTTGCTCATGGATTTTTCAAAGCGCTTTCGGGAAAATAGTCCAGGTTTTCTAGGGAAGCAAAAAACAACGACTCAAGAACAAGTTTAACGTGGATGTTTCGTTTCAACCTTCGAATGGCGATTTGCAACTGTTTCAAAATAGTTAACCGTGTATGCGATGGATGATTTCTCAATGCTGTTGCATAAAGCACACATTGTCTTTCGCACCACTCAAGCGCGGTTTCGCGGTCCTTCCCTATTTCTTCTGCCATCTGAAAGGCCTCCGCTAACGTTGCAGGAAATGGCGTTGGTGATTCTATGTCTTGTTCCTTGCCCTTTCCAACAGGATCTTTTATCGTAAGACAGCGGGAACGGATTGTTTCGAGTAGCCCCAACTCCTGCGATGTCGTCAAAATCATGCGCGTGCGGGATGGTGGTTCTTCCAATGTTTTTAAGAGTGCGTTTTGTGCCTCACGCGTCATACGATTTGCCTCAAGAATCACAACGGTTTTATGTTCTGCAACATACGGACGCGTCGTGGTCCACACAATGAGGTTACGTATCGTTTCGACTTTAATGGAGGGCGTTTCTTCAATCCACAGAACATCGGCGTGTGGTGCAGATGCATGCGGGACCTCGCGCACCACTGCATTATGTTGCGATTCGCGTGTTGAACTTATGATGAGAACAGACTGAAAATTCATACCAATTCCGCCATGCCTATGATACTATGAATCCTAGTATGGATCCTGCCCAGACGCAAACTTCAGCCGTGCAATTTTTGGCATCTGTGATTGATACACTTCTTGAAGGTGGTTCTCTCACGCAAGAGCAATATGACGATGTTAATCTTGAACACGTCAATACCGGAAAACCAGTTGAACAGATCATTGAAGAAAAACACATTGTTTCCGAAGAAGCACTGACAAAAGCACGATCGCAAGTGTATAACGTGCCATTTGTACAGTTGGCAGAGGTCGGCGTCTCACCTGAGGCGCTTTCTGTTATTCCGGATGCGGTTGCAAAACGATACATTCTCCTTCCGTTTGGACTGAGTAAACAAGACAATAAACTTTCGGTTGCGATGAAAAATCCGCTCGATCTTGGCGTGATTGACTTTTTGGAGAAAAAAACGGGATTTACGGTTGTTCCTTACTATGCTTCCCCCACGGAACTTAATCGGGCGGTTACAGAACGGTATGCACAAAGTTTATCGTCCGAAGTAACAGCGGCGTTGAAAGAAAGTGCTCCAACAAAAGAAGCAACGGGTGTAGAGATTAAAGCGCAGGGTCGTGGTTTGGGTGAAACGATTCGTGAGGCTCCTATCGCCAAGATTGTGGAAACAATTTTGTCCTTCGCGGTAAAGGCTCGGGCTTCCGATATTCACATTGAGCCACAGGATGATAAAACGCGCGTTCGGTATCGTATCGATGGTGTACTGCATGAAAAACTTGTTCTTCCAAAATCGGTGCAGGATGCTGTGGTATCGCGTATTAAAGTGTTGTCAGACTTAAAAATTGACGAGAAACGTGTCCCGCAAGATGGTCGTTTTACCTTCCGCGTTGACAAGGAAGAAGTCGATTTGCGTATCTCAACGCTTCCAACAGTGCATGGTGAAAAAGTGGTGATGCGTTTGCTGAAAAAAACCGGCGGTGTGCCATCACTGCAGGATTTGGGACTTCGTGGTAATGCACTGAAAAATCTCGAGGCTGCCGCACTCGTTCCGCATGGTATTGTGCTTGTTACTGGTCCTACGGGGTCCGGTAAAACAACAACGCTCTACTCACTTCTTAGCAAGATTAACTCGCCAAAGGTGAACATTGTGACACTTGAGGATCCGGTTGAGTATCAGATGGCTGGCATTAACCAAGTACAGATTAACCCGCAGGCCGGTTTAACATTTGCGTCCGGTTTGCGCTCATTCCTCCGTCAGGACCCGAACATTATCATGGTGGGAGAAATTCGCGACCAGGAAACTGCCGAGTTGGCTATCCAGGCAGCACTCACCGGTCACTTGGTGTTTTCCACTCTGCATACAAACTCTGCTGCAGGCGCACTTCCCCGTTTACTGGATATGAAGGCAGAACCATTCTTGCTGGTGTCATCTATGACGTTGGTGATGGCACAGCGTGTATGTCGCCGCGTGTGTCCGCACTGTAAAGAAGAATACAAACCTGAGGGTCCGGTGCTCGAAGACATGAAAACCGTGTTAGGTCCGCTGTTTGATGGATGGCTTCAGCAAAATAAAAAAACGGTCGAATCTGTCATGTTTACGCGCGGTAAGGGATGCGACCAATGCGGCGACACGGGATATCAAGGTCGTATTGGTATTTTTGAGGTGTTGCTGATGACGGAGAAAATCGGAAGATTGATACTGGAGCGCAAGCCGGCAGCGGAACTAGAACGACAAGGTATTGCGGATGGCATGATTCTTATGAAACAGGATGGATATTTGAAGGTTCTTGAAGGAGTTAGCACGATTGAGGAGGTTCTGCGCGTCGCGCAGATTTAAAACGCTATGGTATCGATTCGCGACATGCTTCAGATGGTAGTAGATCAACAGGGTTCTGATCTGCACCTTATTGCCGGTTCTCCGCCCACGCTTCGTATTCATGGTGAGCTCACGCCGATACCGGATCAAGCGGCTCTGTTGGAGCAGGATATGGAGGCGTTGATTACTCCCCTCCTCTCTCCGGAACAAAAAGAGCTTTTTAATGTGAACAAGGAACTTGATTTTTCATTCCAATTTGAGCAATACGGTCGGTTCCGTATTAATGCGTACCACCAAAAGGGTATTCAGGCAGCTTCTTTACGTCTTATTCCGTCAAAGATTAAAAGTATCGAGGAATTGGGGCTTCCGCAAATCTGCCACCAGTTTGCGTCGGTCCGACAGGGTCTTGTGTTGGTTACTGGTCCTACGGGTCAGGGAAAATCATCAACATTGGCTGCCATCATCGAAGAAGTGAACCAGACGCGTGGAGCGCATATTGTAACAATCGAAGACCCAATAGAGTTCGTGTATACGCCGGCAAAATCGCTGATATCACAACGGGAAATTCATTCTGATACACACTCGTGGGATATAGCATTACGATCCGTTGTCCGCGAAGACCCGGACGTTGTGCTTGTTGGTGAAATGCGTGACTACGAAACAATTGCAGCCGCGCTCACCGTTGCCGAGACAGGACACCTAGTCTTTGCAACACTGCATACCAATTCTGCCGCACAAACGATCGACCGTATTATCGATGTCTTTCCGGCCGAACAGCAAGCGCAGATTCGCAGTCAGTTAGCACTCACCATTGAGGGTGTTTTTTCTCAGCGGCTATTACCGTCGCTTCGCGGTGGACGTGTTGCAGCAGCTGAGGTATTGATCGCAACTTCCGCGGTGCGAAACCTGATTCGTGAAGGAAAGAGTTATCAAATCGACAATGTTATTCAAACGTCTTCGGATGTGGGAATGACAACACTCAACACACATCTAGGCCAGTTACTAAGTCAAGAACTCATTTCCGAGGATGTCGCCACTGAATATGGGTACAAACCAGAAGGAACAGCCAGGTCGTTGAGTGGACGATAGCGATGCGTACGTACAGTTGGAAAGAATACGGTAGATGAGCGGAGCACACGCAATAGTAACGAGGTTTCATGCCAGTATTTGTATATAAAGCAAAAAATCAAAAAAACGAAACACTCAAAGGAAAAGTTGAGGCACAGTCTGCACAGCAAGCTTCCGCTGTATTAAAAGAACGCGGTTTTTTCATCGTTTCTTTACTGCAAACAGGAAACTCCGAACTTAGTCAATTATCAGCAATGCTTGATCGAGTAAAAGTCTCGGACATTGTGAACTTTACTCGCCAACTCTCTACCATGATTACGGCAGGATTAACCCTAACGGAGTCATTTCAAATTCTGCAACAGCAAAGTCGTCCGGCAATGCAAAAGATTGTTCTTTCCCTATTACGCGAAGTAGAAGGAGGAAGCTCGTTTGCAGCCGCGCTCCAAAAGCAGGGAACGACCTTTTCCCGTGTGTATATCGCATTGGTGCGGTCCGGAGAGTCGGCTGGCGTATTGGATAAAATTCTTTTTCGGTTGGCTGATAACTTGGAACGACAGTATGAGTTTCAGGCAAAAACGAAAGGTGCGTTGGTATACCCCGTCATCGTGTTGATCGCCATGATTGCGGTGATGATCATCATGATGGTGTTTGTGATTCCAAAATTGACTGCAATGTATGCGGACTTTGGCGCGCAACTTCCTGGTATGACGCTTGCGCTTATCTCCATGTCGAACTTTATGTCGAAGTATTGGTATGTGCTATTAGTGGTATTTGGCGGACTCGGATATTTGTTGAGCCAATGGCGGAAAACACAGTATGGCGAATGGCAGATCGACAAACTCATGTTAAAAATACCAGTATATGGGATTCTTCGCATTCAGATAATGATGGCAGAGTTTTCGCGTACCATTTCCCTTCTTCTTGGCGCTGGTGTGGCGCTTCTTTCCGCGTTGGAAATTGTTGCTGATTCACTGGAAAACGTGGTGTTTCGGTACGGACTGCAAAAAACAGCAGAAGATGTTGAAAAGGGTGTTTCGTTTGCGGAAGCGATTTCGCGACAAGAAATGTTCCCGCAGTTAGTAAGTCAAATGGTGGCAGTTGTTGAGGAAACCGGAAAGTTAGATGAGGTGTTACTCAAACTTTCAGGATACTATGAATCGGAAAGTGAACACGCCGTGAAAAACTTGTCCACAGCATTGGAACCGATGATTATGATTGTATTGGGTGTCGGCGTTGGATTCTTGATTGTTGCTATTGTGCTACCGATTTACAATCTGACAAGCCAGTTTTAACCTGAACCATTGACATAGGCATCTAAACATGTGTACTCTAGATGCAGACGTGATAAGGAGTTTTATTATGAAACAGTATCTGCTCCGAGCTGGTTTCACCATGATCGAGCTACTCGTTGTGATTGCAGTGATTGGTGTGCTTGCTGTTGCGGTTCTCTCATCCATTAACCCAATAGAACAAATTAACAAAGGTCGAGACACGGGCCACCGATCTGATGCCGCCCAACTTATTAACGCGATTGACCGCTACTACTCTATTCATGAAATTTATCCTTGGAACGATGCACAGTACAACACACTGCTCACCGATGGACAAAACGATGTTCCTCAAACACTGCTTCCCGGCGGAACACCCGCAAACTGTGCAACATCACAAAATACAGGTGCTGTTCCGGGCTCATTTTGTAAGATTACCAGTGCAGGAGTCGTTCCTTGGTTGACCGCTCTTA
>DATEVM010000079.1:0-4645 GCA_035281785.1 Patescibacteria group bacterium | reverse complement strand
GTGTTGTCGCATCTCATTCTTCTGCACCGGATAATAGTTACCTTCATGTGCTTCAATCGTTGGGTATTCCAGGTTTATTTATTTGGATGCTTCTTCTTTTTTCCATCATGAAACGCGCTAAGACGCATCCTGCGTTCATTGCATCATTTACGGCATTTGGGGTGAGTGGGTTATTTAACAACACTTTATTTTATCCGTGGGTTATGGCTGTTGTTTGGTTGATGGTTGCGATACAGGAAGAGCGCACATGATTTCAATGTTTCACTATCTCAAGCTTGTCCAACTTGCACTTGTGGCGTGGTGGTGTACTCGGTACAAACCAAAAGCGTCCTGGGTGTTCATCCTATTTTCAATTCCACTACTGAGTATGTTTATTCCAGGGAGCTATGAAAGTGGAGACTTTACGACACATATTGTGCGGGCAATGGACTTAATGAGCTCGCTCAGATATGGTGTATTTCCGGTGCGTTGGGCCTGGCTCCTTCATGGCGGATATGGGTATCCTCTCTTCAATTTTGTCTCGATACTTCCGTACTACCAGCTTGCGATACAAAAATTGGTCGGAATTCCGTTTGTGTCTGGTATGAAGTTGTTTTTAGCCACCTGGTACCTTTTTAGCGGATTCAACATGTTTCTTCTGGGAAAACGACTGTGGAAAAACAATCATGCCGCCGTTATTTCGGCCGTTTTATACGGGTTTGCCCCGTACATGTTGATCAACTTGAACTTTCGTGCCGCTGTGGGCGAGCTTGGAGGATTTGCGCTTCTTCCACTTATATTGTATGCAGTACTCGGTTCTCAGTCACTTCTATTTACAATCAGCACGTCGCTGCTTTTCATCATGCATCCAGGAGTAACACTTTTAGGAATGCCATTTGTAGTGCTACTCATTCTGCTTAAGAAAAAAGTTCGGGTATTTCTTTTTCCGATTGTATTATCGATTGGTTTAACCGCATGGTACCTTATTCCCGCTATTATGGAGGCGCAATTTACCGAACAGGTATATCACGCCACGCAAAACTATTGGGGTTCATCTGTTTTCCCACCACTACTTCAATTATTTTGGTCTCCTTGGAGGGTGGGGTTTCTTTTTCAGGGTCACTACGGAGAACTTGCATACACATTAGGGTATTTTGCATGGATAGCAGTTTTTGCTTCCATTGTGCTTCTTTGGAAAAAACGAATTGAAAAACGGTATATTCGCCCTGTTTTTTTCTTACTTGTTGCATTTTCTCTTGGTTTTTTCATGGTAACTCCGTTTTCGGCATGGGTATGGAATGTAGTTCCGATGATCCGAAAGCTCCAGTTTCCAAGCAGAATGATGTTGCTTACCGTCACAAGTTCATCTCTGCTTGCGGGATATGTGTTCAGACGAATACTCAAGACACAATGGATTCCGATCTTTTTATGTGTTGCAGTTGGATGGACTACACTCAACTGGACTCACCGTACATACAAACCAGAGGTTGATGACGGCTTCCTCCAGACCCATCTCCCGTATGTATCATTTGAGTACGAAAGATTACCAGAGGCTATTCCAAAGTGGAAAAAGGACATTGCTACCCCTAGAACGGAGTCAATAACTGTGGTGTATGGAGATGCCATATATCAACCGGTAGACGTGAGGCCAACGACTCGTTCATACATCATTGATGTAACGAGTTCAAACTCAACACTCATTGAAAATACGATGTACTTTCCGGGATGGAAACTCACTATAGATGGGGTCGATAGTGACGTCACTATTTCTGAGCGGGGACTCATGCAGTTTTCGCTCCCGCAGGGAAAGCATACAATTGCATTCGTATTTGAAGACACCCCAGTGCGCAAGATCTCGAACGCTGTGACGCTTGTTTCGATTGTTATCCTTGGTTTGTGGATTCATCGAAAAAGGAACACATGAAACAAAAAGTTCAAATGGTACTATTTTCGTGTGCGCTGGCTGTATTTTTTTACAATGTATTACGTTTTGGACTATCCAGTTTTACTATTGGGCAGTTTGATGAGCCATTGCGAATACTTACACATCGGTACGTCACCCAAGGATTAGAGTTATACAAGGATGTTGGAGTTGTCTACCCACCTGGGCCAGCATGGCTTATTGGTTGGGCGATTCCTTTTTACTCAATGTTCCAACGGAATTTGATATTTACGACAGGAACGACAGTTCTTCTTCTTTTTATCATTCTCCAAATAAAACAAGTACTTCGGTGCGTCTGGACTGATGTTCGACTTTCATTTTTTCTGCTCATCGCGGTGTTATATCTCACGTTCGTTCCAGGAGAACCATTTTCGTGGACACTGCTGGCATTGTTGTCGGTAGTGTATGTAAAATATATCTTCAAGAATAGTGCTATAGATGTTCCACAACTATTCATGATCGGGTTCGCGATACCTTTTTTTCGGTGGGATCATGCCCTTCTTTTTTTTATCGTACAGGCGGTTGGAATTATTTCTCTCTTGCTCATTTCAATAGTACGAGATGAAAAAGATTTAAGACCAGACAGAGCAAGTCAGGTGTTGGCACCAGCATTCATAGGATACGTTGTTGGCATCATCACGATTGCAGCAGCTTTCTTCTTCAATGGATCAGTCAAAGAAGCATATGAATTCATCATTCATATACCAAGCAATGTTATTATGGAGTACAGAAAACTTCCTCTTCCGCATATTACCGCACCAAGAATTCTTAACGCCATGCTATACATATCTTTAGCAGTATGGACAATGGTATCCCTTGTTTCATGTAAAGCGAGACAACATCGAGGTCATTTGTTTCTCATTCTTTTACTTCCGTTTTCATACGTACCATACGCCACAGGACGAGCCGATTGGATGCATGCAGTTCCGTTGCTCATGACAGTTGCACTAGTTGTTCTATTCCTAAGCTCCTTACTCGAATCAAAAAAAGTGTACATACTATGTTTTTCAATACTGCTATTACCCATCACGAGACTTCTTATTCCATCAAACAACTCTTTTTCCATTGTCCCAAACAAAACGCAGATCGAAATGGATGTTGAGCTACAGGATTGTAAACAGGTGTCACGCAAGATCGATCCAAGAAGCATCTTTGTGGGTCGAGAGAGTTATCAACGCTTCATTGTTAACACGGTGGCTTTGTATCTATTAAAGCCAACTGCAAGACCAGCGACCCGATACATAAGTGATGAGCCGGGAATTCAAAACGACTGTGAGTATGGTGCGCGCATTGTCACAGACCTTAGGCATGCACCTAAGCCCATGCTCGCCTTTATTGAACTTGGCGAGCAAAAGGTTGAGCAAAATAAAACGCAGTATATGCAGTCCTGTGGAGTTGTCGAGTCATATTTACACCAGTCAACATTCGTACCCGTCGGATCATGTACTGCATTTGATCAAAAATACGATGTTCGAGTCTATCCATAGCGGAACAATTTGCATGATATGATCGTCACATGGGGTACACAAAACAGGCAATAATGGGGGTCGGATGGTTTGGCGGACTTCGGGTTGCTGTAAAAGCATTGGCTATTGTAAAACTGGCAATTTTGGCTCGTATCTTATCACCCTCTGATTTTGGTGTTTTTGGCATTACGGTTGCTGTGCTCGCGCTTATTGAGCGACTAACCGAGACAGGTATCAATACCTTTCTCGTGCAAAAGAGGGACGATTTTAGGCTCTATGTGAACTCGGCTTGGGTCATCGCCATTGTTCGTGGAGGAATCATTGCCTTGCTTCTTTTGCTACTGTCACAGATCCTTCCCCAGTTCTATTCGGCTCCGTCGCTTTTTCTCTTTCTTATCGCTGCAAGTTTTATTCCATTCATCAAGGGGTTTATTAACCCATCGATCGTAAAGTTTTGGAAAGAGTTGTCCTACAGTAAGGATGCGGTGTACAGAGGAACAATTTCTCTATCTGAGGGATTGCTTACAATCGGTTTAACCCTCTGGTTTCGATCTCCTGTAGCAATGGTTCTTGCACTTGTCGCCTCGGCGGTTTTGGAAGTATTGCTTTCTCATATCGTTGTAGAACCAAGACCAAAGTTTATTGTGGACAAAAAACGGGCTGTGAGCATCCTTATGGCCAGCCGCTTACTTAACCTTGGAAGCTTCTTTTCATTCTTAGTTACGAATCTCGATAATCTTATTGTTGGGAAAATTTTAGGAATCAGTGCTTTGGGTTTCTATCAAAACGCGTATAACGTTGCAAACTCTACAGTTGGTGAAATCGGTGATCTTTCCGCACAAACAGTCTTTCCAATCTACGCAAATATTAGAGACGATAAAGCTAGATTGCGACGCGCTGTATTGCGTGCGCTTGTTCCTCTTGCCATCGTCGCATCGCTTCCCGTTATTTTTATTCTTAGTACCCCTGAAACATTGGTTCGTATACTTCTTGGTGAGCGCTGGTTAGCAATTGTTCCTTTGTTCCCATTTCTCCTTAGTGCTTTGTATATTAAGTCGCTCAATGCAGTCGTCTATCCTCTTTTTCTTGCTCTTGAGCGCGTATATCTTAATGTTGGCGTACTGTTTGTACAAATTATTGCGTTGGTAGCACTCATCATTCCGCTGTCGTTGCGATACGGACTCCTAGGAGCAAGCAGTGCTGTGCTTTTTTCCTACATCATCATACAACCGTTATTATTGTTTTTTGTCGTTCCCTT
>DATEVM010000078.1:0-11994 GCA_035281785.1 Patescibacteria group bacterium | reverse complement strand
TATTCGAGCGGCGAAAAACAAGACGGAGCAACAACGCAAGGTGGAGGCCGGAGACAAAACCGGAATTTTTACAGGCGTATTTGCCGTTAATCCGGTCAATGGGGCAAAGATCCCAATCTGGATTGCTGATTATGTTCTCTCAAACGTTGGTACGGGTGCGGTGATGGGTGTTCCTGCACACGATGAGCGCGATTTTGATTTTGCTAAGAAGTTTGGTTTAGAACTCATCCAGGTAGTTTCATACGATGACAAGAAACTTGACGCACAAGTTCGTGAAGGAAAAGTTGCTGTAGAAGCAGACGGTGTTTTAGTGAACTCGGGGCAGTTTGACGGCAAACACGCATGGGGAGATGGAAAAGAAACGATGGCCGAGTGGATGTGCAAGCAAGGTTACGCAGAATGGCAAACGACGTACCACCTGCGCGATTGGCTCATTTCTCGTCAGCGCTTTTGGGGACCCCCGATTCCTATGGTCGAGTGTAAAACATGCGGATGGCAGCCTGTGCCTGAAGATCAGCTTCCTGTTGAACTTCCGTATATCGAGGACTACAAGCCAATAGGAGATGGAATGTCTCCGCTTGAGAAGGCACCGGAAAATTGGCGCAAAACCACCTGCCCGAAATGTCATGAAGTTGCAGTTCGTGAAACAGATGTTTCGGATACCTTTTTAGATTCATCCTGGTATTTTTTGCGGTATCCATCGCTTCACACCAAGACTGCGAGTACGAAACCTTTTGATCCCGCTATCACAAAAAAATGGATGCCGGTGAATGCATATATCGGTGGAGCAGAACATGCAGTTCTACATCTTCTATACTCAAGGTTTGTCACGATGGCGATGAAGGATTGGGGTTTGCTTGAGTTTGAAGAACCATTTCCATTTCTTTTTGGACACGGTCTGATTATTAAAGATGGTGCCAAGATGAGTAAATCAAAAGGAAATGTGGTTAATCCAGACGAGTATATTGATAAGTTTGGGGCAGATACATTAAGAACATACCTCATGTTTCTTGGCCCATATGATCAAGGGGGGGACTTTCGGGATACTGGCATTGCCGGTATGTACCGGTGGATGCAGAAGATATGGAGATTGTTCCAAGAGAAGGTATCTCAAGATCAATCTTCAACGACGGTTATACGAGTAAAACTTCACAAAACAATCAAAAAGTGCACGGCGGACATGTCGCATTTCAAGTTTAATACATGCATCGCAGCCTTGATGGAATGTGCCAATACTTGGTCTGAGGAACAAGAGCGAATGTCGAAAGCCGATGCAGGGCTGTTTCTACGTCTTTTGGCGCCATTCGCTCCCTACATGACCGAAGAGCTTTTCCAGGCTAACTTTGCAAAAAAGAAAGATGAATTTCAGTCCATTCACCTCCAGCTGTGGCCTGAATATGACGAATCGCTCGTATTTGAAGATGTAGTTGAGATTGCAGTCCAGATAAACGGAAAGGTGCGGCAAACGATTTCAGTGTCGGTTGCTGACTCAAAAAACAAGGATATTCTCGAGAAAAAGGCACTCAGTGATCCTAAAATTGGCTTACTGCTCTCTGGAAAGAAAACAGAGAAGATTATTGCTGTTCCAGGCAGGCTTGTGAACATTGTTGCTTCATAGAATAGAAATCCACATAGAGTCTTGTTATTTGAAAGGTTTGTGAAAGTTTCAGCGTGTATGGTGACGGATATGGACTTCCGTTCCCATATCGACAAGATCAGACATTTTTTAGGCACAGCTTCGCCACTTTTCTATACGTCTGTCGGTTTTGGAATACTGGGTATAGGCTCGGTGTGTCTTGGAATATTTTTTCTTCTTCGCACCTCCAACATATCGGCGAAAGATGATCACAGCCCAGATTCGGCTATATTTATCCAGCAAAAAGATTCAAGCGGTGAGGTTGCAAGTGTCTCGGCATCCGTATTTGTGTATGTATCTGGTGGAGTGAAGAAGCCGGATGTATATAAACTCGAGAAAGATAACCTTATTCGGGATGCCATTGCCGCGGCAGGTGGTTTTTCCAGGAACGCAAACAGCGCTAGGGTAGCAAAGGAGCTTAACTTAGCCGATGTGATTCATCCCGCCCTACATATCCATGTGCCGATATTAAGTGAGGAAAATGCCACAGGTAAGGAGAATGAGAAAAAGACTACACAAGATTACACGCTTGTGGCCGTAAACAGCGCAAGCCTAACTCGACTGCAGGAACTTCCGGGCATTGGAGAGGAGAGGGCAAAGAAAATTGTTGCAAGTCGACCATATGGATCACTTGATGAGCTAAAACAAAAAACGCAACTGTCGGCAACGATTATCGATCCCTTAGCAGATCTCATTACTTTTTCCACAGACTAATCATTGTGAAAACAAATAGATGCTTAAAAACGAGACGAATTGATGCGATATATAATATTCACAGTACTATTAGCATTAGTCGTAATTACGCGCATATTGCAACAATATAGATACACTGAAGGACTACGAAACGGACAAGTAGTTGAGAAAACACTCCTTATTTATAGTAAGCCTGCCAATTTTCGCAAAACATATGTGTATTATTCGGATATATTTCGTGTTGAATTACCAGATGTAGACCAGATCTCAGTGGGGTCGGTGGTGTTGGTGAAAGGTATCGTTAGCAGGTACGATCAAGATGTGCCAAATATATTTATGTATAAAAAAAGACTGATCGTACAGTCTTATGTTGTATTAAAGCCTTCTAGATATTCGGGTTATTATGTAATTTCTCTTTTTATATCTTTTCTCTCGAAAACTCGAGAAAAAATACGGTTATTCTTCGGGTCTTCGCTCGCATACCCGCAAAACGAGCTTGTGTTGGGCATCCTGCTTGGCTCTGCATCATCTCTGCCGGTTTCGCTTACAAAGCAGCTTCGCAAGGTTGGCCTAACGCATATTGTATCAGCATCGGGGTACAATATCTCGGTTTTTTTACAGGTATTTGAGAGAATATTTCAGCATTTCCCTCGAGCTGTCCAGGTTTTTCTCTCTCTTTTGCTCGTTTGCGCCTACAGCATCATGGCCGGGCTTTCTCCGTCAATTGTGCGGGCCACAGGCATGACAATGCAGCGTTTGTTCTCAATTACCTCTGGAAAACAATACAATTCGCTGTGGTCTTTATATGTAGTTTCTTGTACACTTTTAACGCTGCGACCCTACTACATTGTAGACGCCGGATTCCTCTTGTCCTTCTTTGCCACAGGATGTCTATCTCTTTTGCATCCGATAGAACAATATGCGAAGGTTCGGTTGGGGGACAGTTTATTTACAGGACTTATCAATCTATTTATAACATGTTCTTGTATTTCTATTTCAACAGCCCCCATTATTCTGGCTATCTCTGGAGAGTTTTCTCCATATGGGATAGCTGCAAACATCTTTTCTCTCTGGATTATCAATCCAATTTTATGGCTATCTCTCACAATGACTTGGCTAGTATTTTTCAATGTCCAGGCTAAATTACTTTTTGTGCCATTAGCAGAACTACTTGATTTATTCTTGAAACTCGTCCGTTTTTTCTCGAGTATTGCAGAAAGAGGATTCGTGTTCAAAAATGTTTCTTTTCGACATCTTTTGATATGGTTTTTGTTGTCATATTCTCTCATTTTCTCTGCATATCTTTGCGCGAAAAAGCTTCTTAGATCACAAAAAATGAAAATATTGGCGGTCGGTATTTCATAGTGCCACATCTGAAAACGACGAGAATAGACGGAAAGATGCGTAAAAACTTCATTATTATTCTTGTATTCTTCGTGTATATATTCTTGAGGTCGGCATGGTACATGCTCGATAAAAATGTCCACATAACACTCTGTGACGTAGGGCAGGGTGACTCCATTCTGATCCGGTGGAAGGATAAAGAGGTTCTTATTGATGCCGGTCGGTCGGAAGCCGTCCTCGAGTGCTTGTCTAAAAACCTCCATCCATTAGATACCACACTCGAGGTGGTAATCGCAACGCATCCGGACTCAGATCATATAGGTGGGTTCGAATACGTACTTAAAAGGTACAAAGTAAATCAATACATATCAAACGGAGAACTCGGTTCAACAGAAGTGGCAAAAAGAGTGAATACGATCCTTAGCGGTCAACAGACGCGAGTGATATCGATGAAATCCGATGACTCGTTTCAGATAGGGCCACTCCATTGGCTTTGTATATGGCCATCTGGGGAACTTATGAAAAAGAGCGATCAATTGGGACAAAAAATAAATGGGATACGGGTAAAAAGTCACAGTACAAATGCCGCCTCACTCGTATTTCGGCTGGAATTCGGGGATTTTAGAGGCTTGTTTACTGGCGACTTAGAAATTCCTGAAGAAAATATTCTCCTTACCTCTGGAAAAGTACAACCTATCGATTTGTTAAAGGTTGGGCATCACGGTTCAAATGGTTCAAGTAGCGAAGCACTTCTCCAAAAGACACATCCAACGTTTGCGCTTATCAGTGTTGGTGCAAACAACACATACGGACACCCATCGAAACGAGTCATTGATATGCTTTTTTCGTTGGGCGCGACGGTGTATCGAACCGATCGAGATGGAGAAGTGAGACTCGTGACCAACGGGCGGACGATTTGGCGGGAGCATCCTATGTTATGATACTTGCATGTCACAGTCAGCAAAGTCATTGATCGAAAAAGTAGTGAGGGAAGCTCTTGCTGAGCAAGAAATTCCTCTCGTTTCATTTTCTTTGGAGCATCCAGCGCAGTGGAAACACGGTGACTATGCAACGAATGTTGCGCTTATTGCGGCAAAAGAATTGAAATACAATTCAAAGGAATTGGCGACAAAAATTGTTCACACGATTTTGCAAAAAAAACATGAGTTTCTTGATAGAGTTGAAACTGCTGGTCCTGGGTTCATTAACTTTTTCATTTCGAAAAAGTACTTTTTGAGCACGATAATAGACACCCAAAAAGAAGGCGAAGTATATGGATCGTCTACTCATGGAAAGAAAAGAACAGCCATTATTGAGTTCTCGTCACCCAACATCGCAAAACCCTTTACAATCGGTCACCTTCGCTCAACCATCATTGGTGATGCACTTGCTCGCATACTGACGTTTTCCGGCTATACAGTCGTGCGTGACAACCATTTGGGCGATTGGGGTACACAGTTCGGAAAGCAGATTGTTGCAATGAAGCGGTGGGGTAACGAGGATGATCTTGCAAACTCGGAAAACCCAGTTCGATACCTCGTTGATCTATATGTGAAGTTCCATGTTGAAGCAGAACAGGACCCTTCGTTGGAAGACGAAGCGCGTGCGTGGTTTCTGAAACTTGAACAGGGTGATGTCGAAGCAAAAAGATTATGGAAGTTGTGTATTGATTACTCGATGGAGCATTTTAACAAGATCTATGACGTGCTTGGAGTGAAGTTCGACATGATGTTGGGAGAGAGCTTCTTTATGGACAAGATGGATGTTGTGCTTAAAGAGCTGCAAGAGAAGGGTATTGCAAAGGAAAGCGAAGGGGCACTGCTTGTGTTTTTCCCAGGCGATAAATATCCACCGCTTATGATTCGCAAAAAAGATGGTGCAACGTTGTATGCAACCCGAGACTTGGCTACCGATCGATATCGTATCGAGAGATGGGGTAAGGATGTGCTGATCATTAACGAGGTTGGTGCAGAGCAGAGCATGTACTTTAAACAAATTTACGAAACGGAAGAAATGGCCGGGTATCTCAAAAAAAGCCAGCGAAAACACGTCGGCCATGGGCTGATGCGTTTCAAAGAAGGCAAGATGAGTACAAGAAAAGGGAACACGATCTGGCTCATTGATGTTCTTACCGACGCTGTTCAGCGCGCATCGTTGTACAACCCTGTAGTCGCGAAGGAGGTTGGTATTGGTGCGCTGAAGTATAATGATCTCAAACGAGAGAGTACAAGGGATGTGATGTTTCAGTGGGAGGACATTCTCAACTTGAAGGGTAATTCTGGCCCATATCTGCAATATACGTACGCACGCGCCATGTCGGTGTTGAGGAAAGCGAAAGAACAAAACATTTTGGCAGAGACTCCAGCAAATCTCGATGCTGTTGAAATAACGACTACTGAGAGGTTGATTTATCAGTTCCCAGAGATTGTGGAGCGAGCGACAACAGAGTATGCACCCCATTACATATGCACGTATGTGTTTGAGCTTGCACAAGCGTTTAACACATATTACGCAGAACACTCCATATTGCAGGGTGGAGAGATGGCTGGTTATCGCTTACTTCTTACCGGTGCCGTCGCGCAAGTGCTAAAGAACGGCCTTTCTTTGTTGGGTGTGCAAACCCCCGAGAAAATGTAGTCCTTTTTTGTATCCTTTTTTCCACAAAAAACATTAGGGTAAAAGCGAACACAAGTTGTCCTTGCTGAAGGGTAAGAATGTAATGATCCAGGGATAAAATGGGAAGAAGTGTGAAAAAAAGAATAGCAGCTTGTGTGAATTTGATAGAGTAATATTGTTGCGCAATGATGAAAAAAATACAAAAGAATACAATACCCAGCAAGCCTGTCTCCGAAAGCCAAAGCAGTCCAACATGATGAGCTGGTTGGAGGAATCTCGTTGTTGCGGACACGACTCCAAAGCTTTCAGAATACTGTGCAAACTGGTTCAAACCATATCCATCGATTGGGCGCGATAAAAACATACGAGTTGCAATAGATGTAAGTTGTTGCCGACGAAGAATTGAGGTGTTTGTGTTTGCGATTGACAACGGAATGAGCAGTGTGGCGATTGGAACAATAAGAAACAATACACAAGCGAAGCGCGTATAATCCCGAAATTGCGCTCGAACACGAAAGTATTCATGCTTGCTTAATGCAAACACTATCGTGCCGAAAACAAATGCTACGAAGGCGCTGAACGACTGTGTGAGAAGCAATGCAATGTAAACAATCACACTCCAAGCGACATATTGTTTCAAATCTCTCGTTTCAACCTTTTCAACGACACGCTTTTGTTTTATCTGTTCGAAAAGTATCGACATACATGCAAAAAGTACAACGATGCCTGCCAAGATATTTGGATGCGGTGTTGTACCATACGCCAAGAAACGTAGAGGACCAGCAATGTCTGAGCGGGCGATTGTTGGGACAGCCTGCAAGAGTGGTTCTCCAAAAAACCAGTATCCAAACAACGCTTTTCCAGAGAAAACTTGGTATGCGCCGATCGTCGTTTGAAACAACGCCGTTATAAAAAACATTCGACGAATCATTGGTGTTAGCATTGTTGAAACGTGATCAACAAGCCATAGACCGAACAGCCCCATTTCAAGGAGCTTTGCAAGAAACCACATTGTTGACGGGGCGGATGCATCTCCAGCGTGTGAAGCAAGATGTATCCCCGCAAATATCAAAAAAACGCCAGCAACTTTTTTTACATACCTCGGACAACGGGGGATCCATAGCAGGAGCAGAAGAAGAATGGGAACGTCTGAAAGATAGAACTTGGGTAGTAAATAATCAATAAGCTGACCGTGAACGTATGCGCCGTCATAGACATACTTGAGAAATAAGTTTGTGGGGAGCAGAAACACAGTGCATGCGGTTAGCACAACCTCAACTCGACGCCGCAAGAGTTGCGTCATATGCATAAGAGCCTACTCCAGAACCAATCAAAACCGAAAGAAGGTTCTAAAGTAAGCTCTATGCTACAATCCAAACCATGCAGAAACAAGATTACACAAAACATGTATTAAAAAACGGTCTAACCGTTTTACTCATCCCCATGACGGGAGTTTCATCGGCGACGGTGCTTGCGTACGTCAACACAGGATCGCGCTATGAGCCTGCTCAGTGGGGAGGCATCTCACACTTTCTTGAGCATATGGTGTTTAAGGGAACCGCAAAATATCCAACTCCTAAGGCTTTGGCGGAAGCAGTGGACGCGGTTGGTGCTGAGTTCAACGCGTTTACATCGAAGGAGTACACGGGGTATTACGTAAAGTCGGCGAGCAAACACATTCCGCTTGCGCTAGATGTTATTTCTGACATGCTTTTAACTCCAAGATTACTTGAAGAGGACTTACAGCGCGAAAAGGGTGTGATTGTTGAAGAAATGAACATGTACGCCGACACTCCAGCCCGGCATATCGGCGACGTGTTTGAACAACTCATGTTTGCCAAGAGCTCGCTTGGACGTGACATCATTGGCACCAAAAAAACAGTAAGTGCTATGAATAGGGACCATTTTGTATCGTATCTCAAGCAGTGGTATGGCCCGGGAAATATGGTGGTGACAATAGCGGGAGATGCAACAGCGCTCTCTCGGCCGTCGTTGCTGAAGACGGTTGAAGAAGCATTTTCTAAAACAAGTGCTGATACAGCAAACCGAGAAAATGGGGGAAAGCGGGTCATTGGAAACGTGCTGTCTCAGGGGGGCAAGTTACAGATTGAATACAAAAAAACCGAACAGGCACATTTCATCATGGCTGTCCCCGGATTGTTGAGAAAAGATCCGAACAAATTTACGTTGGGCGCGCTCTCGGTCTTATTTGGTGGAAACATGAGCTCTCGATTATTTACTGAGGTGCGCGAGAAGCGTGGGTTGTGCTACTACGTACGATCCGACGTTGATTCTTTCCATGATGCCGGTGTATTTGGAGCTGCTGCGGGCGTTGATCCAAACCGCGTTGATGAAGCCGTAAAGGTTGTACATGAGGAGTTCTACGCGTTGGCCTCTGGTGGAAGCAAGGCAATCACCGATGCGGAAGTAACTCGTGCAAAAGACTATTTAACAGGAAAAACGGTATTGGACTTTGAGGACAGTGAGAGTGTGGCGAACTACTATGGCAGCAAGCAGTTGTTGGAAGGAAAAGTGACAACAAGGCAAGAGGCTTTGGAAAAAATTGCCGCGGTTCAACCAGATGCGGTGCGTGCGCTTGCGAAGAAACTGTTGAGCGACACCCCGATGTACTTCGCGATGATCGGTCCTTTTAAAGATAAGGAACGATTTCAAAAGTTGCTGGTCGAGTAAGGGCTGTTGGTTGAACGGTTTGGCAGTCTGGCCAAAAGGGAAGAACGGGACTTCCCATGTAGGCCTACCTGTTTGGCGAATGATACAATACCCCCAGAAAACGAAAGGAGCATATATGCAGCGTTCCGTGGTGTTGGTTAAACCAGACGGTCTTCAACGAGGATTAATAGGTGAGATTGTTTCCAGGTTCGAGCGCAAAGGGCTCAAGTTAGTGGCTCTGAAAATGACCCAACTTTCCGACGAGATGTTGGACACATGGTATGCGCATCATAAAGAGAAGCCATTTTTCCCAGCACTCAAGGGATTTATGATGCAAACACCGATTGTCGCAATGGCGTGGGAAGGTTTGGAAGCGATCGATACGATCCGCAAGCTGGTTGGCGTCACAAAGGGACGAGCCGCCGAGGCAGGCTCTATCCGCGGTGATTTTGCCATGAGCCAGTCAAACAATCTGATCCATGCTTCAGACAGCGATGAAAATGCGCAAAAAGAGCTAAGCCTACTTTTCAAGAAAAATGAACTCTATATGTATGAAAGTGGCGTTGATTGTCTGATCTACTCGAAAGAGGAGATGGGGGCATAACTCACACGGGGTGTAGCGCAGTTGGTAGCGCGCATCGTTCGGGACGATGAGGTCCCCGGTTCGAGTCCGGGCACCCCGACAAAATATATGACGGAATGTGCTCGCCATCTGCCGGAACTTGATCAAAGCGTTTTTGACATGGCATGGAAATCACTTTGTGAGTCTCGGTATCTATGGGACTCAAATATACCAGTGGAAATTATTCACGAAGGCAACTATAAGTGTCGTACAGTATGGTTTCAAAGCATTGTAGCGGATCTGCAAATCTTGTTGCTGGGTAGGCAAATACCGGACAATCTCAAAAAGAAAGTAAACCAATTCATTCAATGGTGCGGACGGGAGCTTAAAACGAAAAAACGTATCACTCCGGAAGATATCCGACGCGGCGACGAAATAATCGACCTCGTTTTGCCATTTAAGCCATAGTTGTTTATCATGAGCAAATGCCATTCCCACGCGCAAGCAGAGAAGCATGGTTGCCAACGAGAGATGAACCTCCAAGTGAGGCGCAAAAATACGCTCAAAATCTTGGTCGCCAAATACAAAAACATTTTCGAATTACACCGCTACTCACATCAAGAGAACATAATGGATGTACATATCTCCAAGTTCGCATTCCCAGTAATGCGCTAGGACGGCCTTCTTTATACGCATCAAACCTTCCAACCGATCGGTATCCAAGGCTTCGTGAGTTGCGTGCGGCTGCGAGTCAAGACGGGCTTATCCTTGAGCATGAGTCGGAAGCACATCCGTATGTTTTACTCGAGTATTTTGTCGGTGTCCCAAAACCAGCATCCTTCATTCCGGCCTGGCTATTCTTCTGGCGGTGACGGAATCTCAAGTCCAATCTTGAATTTCTGGTCTTAACCTGGGGTATAATTGCAGAATTGGTCCCCGTAGTTCAATGGATAGAACGGAGGTTTCCTAAACCTTAAATCCAGGTTCGATTCCTGGCAGGGACACAGAAATGAAATCGTATTTTCTCGGAAAATGGGTCCCAAAAGAACCCTATTTTCTTTGAAACAAGATCTTTTCCTGGGTGTTAAATGGTTGATTTTTTTATTTCAACGTCACCGCATACAAATTCGGGGGGTTGTCCTGCGACTGTCTCAATCTTGTTAATAGCACAAGCTTTGAACCATTTGGCCAGGCAAACACAAATGATTCGCTGAATGGTCCGGAGTATAGAACTGTCTCATTTGCATTGTCATATTCCTTAATGAATACCATGTCGCCCCGAATACCCATGACATGTCGAGAATTGGGGAACCATTGCAACCCGTGCGTACCTAGACTTGAGTAGTGTCGTTGGAAGTTTGCGATTGTTTCCTGGGTTGTTGATCCTTGCAGGCGTTTAAAAAATGACGACGAAGTGGTAAGAGACTGTTGTTTTGACGAATAAAGATCTGTTGCCAGGAGTTTTTTTGCGAATACATATGGAATTGTTTCTACTTGCGCGGCATTTTTCGCTGCCTCCACAGATGATCCAGTCTTTTTTGTCGGCAACGTCTTTTTCACCGCCAGAGCGTATTTCTCCAGAGCATCGGTTCCTATACGAAAGTTTCGATCCTCCTTGCGGTCATACACGTAGATGCCTCCCACAGTCAACATTCTCTCTTGTGGTTGCGTGTTCGACGCAGGAATCGCAGGAATGAGCGTATCTTTTAACGTGGAAGATGCGGTTGCTGTGTACATAATGCGCTCGTCATCTGGAGAAAAATAAACATTCACCGCACTTTGTGTTGCAACGCGTTGTAATTCATCTGGAAATTTTGCAAGTCGCGTTCGTTCTCGCTTGTACAGTTCCTCTTCCCATTCACTAAAAACTCTAGGAAGATTTGGAGTGGCATCTTGAGATCCATCGAGAGTGTTCATTCGTGTGGGATCGAGAAGAATAGAGTGTCCGTCATATGCCACAAGGAGTTGCGAGCCATCCGGTGACCAAGCAATTGTTGAGTGCTCAAGGTCAAAACCTTTAATTTCTCTGGAAATTTGTCGAGAACCTCGTTGAAGAGAGAGAAGGTTGTCGCTGAGCTCCAAAACATATAGCCCATTTTTCGTCTGGGCTGACGCGGAGGCAGCGTAAAACGCAATGCGCTCTCCGTCTGGCGATGGAGCTGCATTCGTTGCTCCAGTAAACGTGAGTGGTGACAGGCTTGGAGCTGCTGGGAAGAGGAGTGCGTTTGTTTGGGCTACAAGCTCTTTTTCGATGGTAAGTTTTTTCTTCCAAGGGATAAAACCATCTTTTTTAATCTCGATGTCATATTCATCGGGATCTAGAGTTATGGTGGTGTCTGTGGCGGTGGTCAATTTTCCGTTGATATAAACCTGTGCGCCGTTTGGTACAGAGTTAGCAGCCAGAAGTCCCGTGCCCCTTACATCACCGTTCATCGTGGGACGATATCCTTTGGCAAGTTGGATTGCAATGTAT
>DATEVM010000077.1:0-4589 GCA_035281785.1 Patescibacteria group bacterium | reverse complement strand
GGAAAGTTGTATTTGACTTGACCAAAAAAGATCAAAACGGAAACGTTATATTGCGTGAAGAAGGATCGGGGGAGTTTGTTGAGCATCAATCCAGAGATAACCTGGTGAGTGTTAATGGTAGACTGGTTGCATTGGTTGACGTTGAGGATATGATTGTGATTGATACGAACGAAATACTGTTGGTTATGCCAAAGAGCAAATCGCAGGATGTGAAGAAAATTGTTGAAAAATTGAAACAAGAGAAGAAAAAGAATTTTCTTTAAGATTACATGACATACGAAACACAGAAACGCATTATTGACCTTATTATCGCTTCGATCCTGGCGATTGTGTTTTTACCAGTTTGGATTATTGTCCCCATCTTAGTCATGTTAGATTCTGAAGGTCCTGTTATTTTTACGCACAAGCGTGTTGGAAAAAATGGTAAGACAATTTACCTGTACAAGTTTCGTTCAATGGTGGAGGATGCAGATGAAATTCTCCATAAGAAAGATAAGCGTTTATTAGCAGAATTTAAGAAGAGTGATTGGAAACTGAGGAATGATCCACGTATTACGAGGTTGGGTAAGATTCTTCGGTCGCTGACAATAGATGAGTTTCCGCAACTGTATAACGTATTCAAAGGCGATATGAGTATGGTGGGACCGAGGGCGTATGTTGCGAAAGAACTAGAAGAGCAACAACGTAAATATCCAGAGACAAAAAGGTTAATCGCCGATATTATATCCATGAAGCCCGGCATCACTGGTCCGTGGCAAGTGTCAGGAAGAAACGAAATTCCGTTCAACGTTCGAGCCAAGATGGATGCCGACTATGCTAGACAGAAGTCAGTCTGGAATGATATCCTCATTCTATTGAAAACACCGAAGGCTATGATTTCGAAGTGGTAAGCCTTGGAGGATACTGCCCGTGGATACAATGGTAACAACAACGCCCGTACCTGATGATATGGGAGCTCAACAACCTTCTCAAGAGAAACGGTCTCCGTCGTTCCAAACAGAGACTGCAACTGAAAGCACCCCTGTTATCGCAAAGAAAAAGGGGAATGGTGTGTGGAAGCTTATCCTACGAATCTTTATTTTTCTCCTTGTAGTTGGTGGGGTATTCGGTTTTGCAGGATGGGTCTCATATCTGTATGCAAAAGATGTCATCTCTGCTGCTCAAAGCGTAGAAATGTCGGCACAGGATGCGTATGCAACGTTAAAAGCACAAAACTTGAAGGAAACAGACGAGAAAATTCGCGCTACCGAAGAAAAATTCGTTGTTCTCCGTCAAAAGTATGAAAAACTTGGTTGGATGAAAGCCGTTCCTTTTGCGGGGGCATACTACATGGATGGTGTTCATGCGCTGAATGCGGGTTCGGCTGGAATTGAGGCTGCTCGTATGACCGTCCAAGCTGTTGAACCATATGCAGACGTACTTGGTTTTTCAGGAGAAGGAACATTTACGGGTGGGTCCATTGAAAACAGAATCAAATTAATGTTGGGAACCCTTTCTAAGGTAACACCGATTGTAGGTGATCTTGCAAGTAGACTTGATACTGTTGGCAAAGAGCTTTCATATATTGATGAAATGAGATATCCAGAATCGGTTCGCGGCGTTGTCATTCGCGAACGCATCCGCACTGCTAAAATGCTATCCGCTGGAGCATCTGAAGCTGTTGTACGCGCAAAACCTGTGTTTGAGGTGCTGCCCTTTATAGCGGGATCGGATGGTAAACGGAAAAAGTACCTCGTTTTGTTTCAGAACGACAATGAACTTCGACCAACGGGTGGATTTATGACAGCATATGCAACGTTGTTTATTGAGGATGGTCGGGTGACGCCGGAGAAATCAGACGACATTTATGAACTGGACAAAAAGTTTCGCAATAAACCGGAGATTCCACCAATTCTTAAGCAGTATCTGAAGACCGAGACTCGATGGAACCTTCGCGATATGAACCTGTCTCCAGATTTTAAGAACTCAATGGATGTTTTCTGGTCGTATTTCCAAAAAATTCCAAACGAACCGAAAGACATTGACGGCATTATTGCGGTTGATACAAACGTCTTGGAAAAACTTGTGGAGATTCTCGGTCCCGTAGACGTTCCAGGGTACGGTATCTTCAGCGCAGAAAATGATAAACGGTGTGACTGTCCTCAAATCATCTATGCACTATCAGAAATTGTTGATCGCCCAACACCGTTTGTTCGCGTAAACCGCAAGGGCATTATTGGACCGATGATGCAAGCTATTCTTGCAAAAGCATACAGCGCTCCCAAGCAGCTGTGGCCTCAACTCTTTGGAGAAGCGTGGAAGAGTGTTGAGGGAAAACATGTCCAGTTTTACTTTTTTGATGAAAAAACACAAACTGCGGCGGAGTCAATTGGTGCTGCGGGGAGAGTTGTTCAAACGCCAAAAGATGCAGATTATGTATTTGTTGTAGATGCGAACTTGGGTGGTGCAAAATCAAATCTTTTTGTGCAGCAGCAGATTGAACAGGATGTTGATGTCCCTTCTGGCGGGCGCGTAAAGAAAACACTAACTCTGACATATAAAAATCCATTTCCACCGTCAAACTGTAACCTTGAGGCGGGTGAACTCTGTTTGAACGGAACGTTGACGGACTGGGTCCGCGTGTATCTGCCAAAGGATGCCGAAGTTAGTGACGCGTTGGGCTTTGACACAGGGACAGGAAAAGTAAGCCAAGAACTAGACCATACTGTGTATGAAGGGGTCTTTGTTCTTCAGCCGAAGACTCAAGCCAAGATAAAGATTACGTACACAGTCCCGTATACCGATACAAAAGAATACCGTCTGTTTGTACAAAAACAGGGTGGTTCACCCGCAATTAAACACACGATGCGAGTGAATGGCGGAGAGCAAGAGGTTGTTGTTGACAAAGACCAGCTCGTCAAGATACCGTTCTAACGTGAGAACATTTTCAACAGAAGCAATTATTCTAAAACGGTCCAATATCGGCGAGGCCGATCGGATTGTCACGTTGTTTACAAAAGACTTTGGCAAGATTGCATGTATCGCAAAAGGTGTTCGAAAGATGACTTCCACAAAACGGTCATCACTCGAGCCTGGTATGTACTCGAAGATTTTTTGTGCAAAGGGGCATGGAATGCCCATTTTGACACAGGCTCAGATTCTGGATGATTTTCAACACACTCGCTCTTCGCTTGTTACAACAAGAAATCTCTCACAAGTGCTCGAGATACTAGACACTGTCACTGTGGAGGAAGAGGGGCAGGATGGGGCATTTGAGCAGGTGTTGGACATTCTCCGCGCACTCAATGAGGACAGCGCGTCATCAAAATCACGTGTTACGCAGTTACTGAGAACATTTCTGGCATACTTGGGTTTTCAAGATGTCAACGAGACAAAGTTTTCAACAATCTCTGCATATGTTGAGTTTTTGGCTGATAAAAAATTGAAAAGTTTTTCTTATTTAACGGTTCATTGAAATGTCAGATTCGGAAGGATTTTTTGTATATGTCCGAAAAAAGTCGTTCAATATCTCATGAAGCAATCCTTCACGACCTGTATGTTGTAGTGATGGTCATTGGTGTAGCTTGGGGAGCACCCACTCTTGCACTAGAGTGGATTGCTAAAAAACCTGATATGATTGCAGGAGTAGCACCTGTTGTAGTCTCAGCGGTGCTTGCATTGTTGTATACGTTTGTCTTTCCCACGCAAGGGAATAAAGAGGAAATATGACCGCACCATTATCATTAGACGCCGTTGTTGCATTGGCAAAACGTCGAGGGTTTGTGTATCAAAATTCAGAGATTTATGGTGGTCTTGCCAACCTATATGACTACGGGCCAATGGGTGTCGCGTTGCTTCGAAACATCAGAAACCTTTGGTGGAGAACGTTTATTGAGCAGAGGCAAGATATGGTGGGAATGGATAGCAGTATTATTTCTCACCGAAAGATATGGGAAGCATCGGGGCATGTGGCAGGGTTTGCTGATGCGATGATTGACTGCAAAGCATGCAAGCTGCGCACGAGAGCAGACCATCTTATTGAGGGTTTCTTTGAGTCGCAAGGAAAAAAAATTCAGGTTGAAGGGAAAACGGTTGATGAGCTTAATGCGCTCGTTCTTGAAAACAAGATTCCTTGTCCTTCTTGTGGAAAATTCAACTGGACTCCTGTTCGTCAATTTAATCTATTATTTCCTGTAAACCTAGGAATTGTCGAAGAATCACAGTCGCTCGCATATCTTCGTGGAGAGACAGCACAAGGAATCTTCACGAACTTTAAACATGTTGTTGATTCAACACGCGTAAAACTTCCATTCGGAATCGGTCAGCTCGGAAAAAGTTTTCGTAACGAAATCACGAAAGGTAACTTTGTGTTTAGAACGCTCGAATTCGAGCAGGGAGAGATTGAGTATTTCTTTGATCCGTCAGTCAGTAATTGGGAAGAGTTGTTTGAACAATGGAAAAAAGACATGTGGAGTTTTGCGACAACAGTACTGGGTGTTCAAGAAGAACGTCTTCGGTGGCGAACGCATTCAGATGAAGAGCGAAGCTTTTACAGTAAACGTACAGAGGATATGGAGTACAACTTTCCGTTTGGCTATAAGGAGTTGTGG
>DATEVM010000076.1:0-6542 GCA_035281785.1 Patescibacteria group bacterium | reverse complement strand
CTTTTTCTTAAGAAGAAACTTGTGGTTATACCACAACATTTACAGTATGAGCAGTATTGTAATGCCGCGGCGTTTAAGAAGTTAGGAGTGATGGTTGTTGAAAAGGCCGACAAAAACTTTGATGAACATCTCAAGATTTGGCTCGAGGAAGGGAAACATATCCCTGTGGATTTTCCGGATAACGCGGGTGATATTGTGCGCGAAGTTGTGGAGTTTTTTCTGGATCGTGTAGAAAAAAAGAATGAGGCGGCAACACCGCTCAAATAAGTTCACCAGATCCTCAAGAACGGAGTCGGTTGCCAAACCCTTTGGCTCACAAACACAACTCAATCAATACCCAATCCCTGTTAAAAACGCATCGATTTCCTGAAATATCTGCCTGTCTTTATCTGGGCTGTTTGGTTGTGCCATCGCTCCATCAATAAGCGCACCAACCTGCATTCCCCCCATTTTTCTCACATATTCTTTTTGTTTGAGTTCTGCACTCTGTTGAAGTTCCCCTTTGGCTTTATTAAATCTTGCAAGAAGGTCAACATATTCTTGTTGTGTGGGGGTTTTTGGGGCAGTCTCCTTTTGTGGACCAGCTGTCGTTGATATGCGGAGTTCCGCGAGTATTGGACGAAGTTCGTCTTTTGTGATTCCTGCTTCTTGCGCTTTATCTACGAGCGCTTGAAGAGTTTTCCTTGTCTCCTCAACTTTTATGGGGTCTGCCTGTTGAATGGTTTCTCGGATAGCATTGAAAAATCCAATTTTCCATCCCTCTCTCTGTCCTAACGCATCTTTACCAGCAACTGGGATGACGAGAGTATTTCCAACAACTAAGCCGACTTTGTCACTTTTATCGAGTGAGTTGATCCACGCAGAAAACTTTTCCATTAATGCTTGATCAACACGCGTTGGGGATGTATCGAACAATGTTCTTGATTCACTCATTATTCCCCATAATACATGACGGCTGTTTAGGTTTAAACATTATCTAGATATTCACCCTATCCCATCCATCCGGCAACGGTATCTTATCCACCACAAATTCCCTGTTGATGATCTCCTCATTTGACTGGTGTCGCCATGGATAGCTATCCTCTCCGGGATAAGCTGCACCAAACCGCTTACGCATTTCCTCCTCATACACCACGGCAAGTTTATGTGCAAAGTCATATGTCATGCCACCCCGCATATGCTCGTATTCAATACGCTCATGCTCCAGCACAAAGGGTTGTTCTTCCGGAACAATGGTTGTGTCAATCCAAATTGTATTTGGCGGAATGTAATCTGGATACACAACGTTATGTCCACCAAAACTAAAGTGTGGATCGTAGAGTTTTCTAACGATCGCGCCATTCACATATTGAACAGTAATACCATTGTGCGTTTCCTGTCTTTGAATAAGTTGGACAATATCAACGGGTCCGGTGGAAAAACGAGAAAGCATTTGCTTTAAGCGTGCGCGTTCCTGTGTGTAATCTGCAAGAAGTGTCATCTCGCCAACAGCAAGAACCGTGAGAAGAAACTCTCGTTCATCAAAATATGGGTGATCAAGCCAAACTTCGTTGGGGGGAATAAAGTGTCGACGTTTGTAATAGCAAATGCGGTTTGAGCCGATATTAATAATGTCGAAGTCCGAGTCGTAGTGGTTTCGTATTTTGTTTCCGTCGACCAGCGTAAGGATTTCCCTTGACATATCAGGCAGTATACCACTTTGATGTATGATACATGGGCAATATACTATGAGCTCAGAATACATACAGAGTCTTTTAGGCGATCCTGATGGCTACTGGAAATTATCCGGAAGTGATCGTGCTGAGTTTGTTACCGCTGTCTTACCTGGGCATCTTCAAAAACAACGCCACCTTTTACATGAAACATCTGACCCTACCGCCGCGCTTGTTTGTCAATCAGCTATGGAACTCGTTGAGCCTCTCACCGATATTTTTGTGCGACAGCATGATCCGACGCGTTGGAAAAAATCATGGAGAAGAATAAATGGTGACGTCTGCAAGCAACTCGAATCGAGGGTGTCCGTTGTGGAAGAGTACCTCAGTGAGTTTGATATATATCTGCAAGTAATGCAGTATCTTCGTTGTGCGATAGATGCGGAAGACGTTGAAACAAATACACAAGTGAGTAATGCCCTGCGAACGCTTGCGGTTCCTATGGCGCAGCTCCATCTCCCAATCCTCCTTCTCACGCTCGATAACTACTTTACCGGTTCGGAAGAGATGGAGCATTTAGAGCCTGATTTGAAAGTTATTCTACAGAGCGCAGAACATACCTCGTTAGCGATGGCCGCGCACGCCGAATATGATCAACTAGGTGGGAAATCTGTTTCTGGGGAGGTGACACCCATTATTGGTGATCTCAAGGTGTGGGGTGGATGGATGGCTGCGTCTCTATCCTGTGGAGATAATATTTTAGAAAATCTATATATCCTGCTTCCTCAACACTACAAATATTACGAACAAGTAATGGCTGTTGCTCGAACCTTTCATGTTTCTATGACTGGGGATGACGCAGAACGGTGCATGGTCAGACTTTTTACAGGTCATGAATATGGTCATGGAGTATTTGGACCGGAAGAGTTTGCGACCGACCGAGTTGCTATCCCAACATCGTTGTCCTTGGCGCGAAAAGTGTCTGACGAAGAATTGCGGCGTCAAATAATTTTTACTTTGGTTGAATCCAGCGTAGCGTTACGCACTAAGTCGCAGCACGCATTTGAACGCGGATATGAGGTGTCAAGTATTGCCGTTCTTAATACATTCATAGAACAGGGACTATTTTCATATAAGCATGCGATGTGGAATATTCGTACAGATCGGAGTGAGCAAACAATCGCAAACATGCTCGCACTTCCCCCCAACCCAGAACCTATACATCCAACATTACATACGCGAGCCCACGACCTACTGAAGAATATTAATAGTTGATAGTAAAGACGCGTTACGTCAATAACTAACTACGGATGCATCCGTTTAAAGAACTCGACTTGTCGTAACCGAATAAGCGCTTCCTCTCTCGTTTTGTATGGTCCGCCTAAATTTCGGCGAGTTTTTTTTGATAAGACGTAGTACCCTTTAACACGTTTTACAATCATCCTTTACCTTCCGCCGATCTTGCAGTTTTTTAACGCAACAAATTCTTCTCCCAACCTTCTTCTTGTTTCCATAGGCAGAGACATTTCCTGCTGAAGGAGAAGATTGCTTTCCAAGTCGGTTGCAAGCACGATGTCTCTGTCCAGTAGCATTTGTTTTTGTGACTTGTCGAGCGATGAAAGGGAAGTAACTGGATGAAGTCCCTCCTCTTCAATAAGGTCCTGAAGGTTATTTTCTTCCGGATAATTCCAACCCACCATTTTCATGCCAACACACTGCCCATATTGGATAGCGTCCGAACTAAATTTCGTATTCGTAATAACCCATCCTTGGTGTAGCTGCGTGCGCTCTGATGCTGGTTCGCGTGCAAGCCAGGCGTTTAATACATCGAGATAGCGGGCATACACATACAATGCAACTTTTACGTCAGAACGTAATCCTTGTTGGTTGTGGAATTTGCACTCCACCATATAGTGTTCCTGCCCTTTTTCTGCAATGACATCAATTTCATGCATCACACATTTACCGCGAATAATCGTGCTTACTTGTGTTTTATACCCTTTTCGTTCCAGCAACTTTCCAATATATCGCTCAAACGGATATCCGCTGGGACCAAGTTCAAAAATAGACTGTTTTAAGTTGTACATGCATGCACCTGCAGGATGACGAACATTCAAGTACTCACTCACGCGTTGGTAGATATCTTTTGTTGTTGTGCCCTCATGCAGCATTCGTTTAACTTCTTCGACTGCTTCATCGTGATATTGGTATGGAATATGTGCTCGACGCAAGGAACGTCGAAGCTTGTGTTCATCAAACGGTTCTCGTTCACCACTGGCCTTTTGGATAAACATGTTATCCCTCTTTTATTGTACAAAACTGTTGAAGTTTTTGTGCAGAAACTGCAAGATGCTCTTGTTCTTCATTCGATAAATCTATTTCCAACACGCGTTCAACACCACGTGCTCCCAATACGCACGGCACACTTAACGCAACGCCTGCATGACCGTAGTAATTGTCCAACGGAACCGAAAGCGGGAACACGGTTTTTGCATCAGAAAAAATAGCTTCCATGATTTTTGTTGCGACAACACCTATTGCGTAGAATGTTGCGCCTTTCGATTCAATGATCTTATTTGCTGCGTCTCGCGATTTTGTGTATGCATCCTGAATGATTTGTAAGTTCATACCCGGAAGATTCATAAGCAGTTGTCCGCCGATGGTTGCGTTTGCATACACTGGGAAAGAACTGTCACCATGTTCGCCTAATACGTATGCGTGGATACTTTTTGGATTAATGCCGATCGCTTCCCCTATGTGATATCGAAAGCGGGCAGTATCCAATGTGGTGCCGGAGCCAAAAATTCTTCCCTTTGCATTCGGGACGATTTGGTGTGCCCAGAATGTGAGTACATCGACTGGATTGGCGATAATAAGGACAACCGCGTTCGGTGCAGCCTGATTCACTTTAGGAAGAATATCTTGAAGTATTGCTAAGTTTTTATTACAAAGGTCGAGTCGTGTTTCTCCTGGTTGCTGTGCGGCTCCTGCGGTGATGACAACGAGGCGAGAATTTGCGATATCGGCATAGTCGTCTGTCGCAATAATGTTCACGTAATCAAGAAAAGGAAGCGCATGCTCAAGGTCGAGCTTTTCACCAATCGCTTTTTGTTTATCGCGAGCCAAAAGTACGATGTCCGTTGGGGTTCCGTCTAGCATCATGGCATACGCTGCCGTTGTTCCAACACGACCCACACCCACAATCGACACCTTAAAAGAGCAGGAGATGTCCATGAGATTACTATAACAGATTTCTGCGTACTGCTCGAACGGCTGGAGAAGAAATTATCTTGATGTTATGACGTCAATGCGCGGACAGTACACATGAATAGGACATTGTGAACAAATAGGACTGACTGGTTTGCACAGTGTTTGTCCGTGACGAACGAACACTCGATTTACATCCTTAATGTACTCTTTAGGTATGAGAGCCGTTAAGACGTGTTCGGTTTCATCCGGCGTTTTTGTTTGAACCCATCCAAGTCGATGCGTTATTCGGTGTACGTGCACGTCGACGGCGATCCGTGGTGTGTTAAAAAAAAGCGTCAGCATGATATTTGCCGTTTTCCGTCCAACTTGTGGGAGCGCTAACAACTCTTGTTCGGTTGATGGTACGTTTCCGTTGTGATGTTTGAGTAAGTTCTCACAGAGTTTTTGTAATGCAGCGGTTTTTGCGTGATAAAAGCCGATTGGGTGGATGATGGCCTCCAACTCATGTGTAGAAAGACGAAGCATTGTTTGCGCATTTGGTGCAAGTGCAAAAAGCGTACGAGCCACGGGAATCGTCATGGCATCCGTTGCGCGTTGAGACAAAATAACTGCAACAAGCATTTGAAATGGGTTGTGTTTAAACGCCTCGTACATTGGGTGATCGGTATATGTTTTTTTGAGAATGTCGAGGACAGATGTGATCGTTTTGGTGTTTGGATGCGTCACGCCGACATTGTATCATTGGTTCAAGATGAAAAAGCTACTTGTTGCGACGCATAATGCAGGAAAGAAAAAAGAGATTCAAGATATTCTGAGCGATCTTTCGTACGTTGTGTTGATGTTGGATGATATTGAAAACAAAATTCAGCTTCCGGAAGAAATGGGTGCGACATATGAAGAGAACGCATTGATCAAAGCGAGATTTGCTGGAGAGTCTTCACAGCTTTTGACGATGGCGGATGACTCAGGATTAGAAGTTTCAGCACTTCCAGGTGAGTTGGGTGTTCGAACCGCCCGATACGCGCCGGGGGCTGATGCTGATAGAAATATAAAATTGCTCGTTGCAATGAAAGATGTTCGGGATAGAAAAGCTCGATTTATCAGTTGTATCACTTTGTACGATCCAACAACAAAACAAACGCAAGTATTTATTGGTGAGATGGGGGGAACAATTTCAGAAGAGTCTAAAGGAACAAACGGATTTGGATTTGACCCTGTGTTTATTCCCGAGGGATATACACAAACGTTTGCCGAGCTTGGTGCAACAGTTAAGAATGAGATTTCTCACAGAGCAAAGGCACTACGTCAGCTGAAACGAGCATTGGAAACTGTTTAAGCTGTGGTATCATTTCCAAACATATGACCGATCATAGAAACGAAAAGCTGGCCGATATACTTGTCAACTATTCCATAAAGGCCAAACCAAACGAGAAGATTGTTGTCAGACTAACCAACCCCATCGGTCTTCCATTGGCGCGTGAGGTATATAAAAGATTGATTCGTGTTGGTGCTCATCCATATGTTGATATTAGCGACGAGGGCACAGCAAAATATTTTTTTGATTTTGCCAACGATTCTCAACTCAACGCAAAACCAGAGATAGCAAAATTCCTTGCCGACTGGGCAGATAAAACAATCACAATTGTTGCAGACATTAATACGCGCGAGCTTGCAAATGCC
>DATEVM010000075.1:0-4552 GCA_035281785.1 Patescibacteria group bacterium | reverse complement strand
ACCGTTCAGTGCGGTGTATTATCCGCTCTACGTGTTGCCCGATTGGGTTCAAAAGATTGCGCACATGCTTCCTATGACGTACGTGTTTGAAGGAATGCGCATGGTTATCTTGAACGGCACATTTTCATGGGACTATATTATGAAGAGTGCGGTACTAAGTTTGTTCTACTTAACACTAGCAATCCTGCTTTTTCTCTTTGTCTGCGAAAAAAGCAGAGAAAAAGGGTACGCACGATTAGAGTAGTGCATTGTGTGCAATAATACCGTTTGATGCGCCTTTCTTCTGTTTGGCTTCAGCATTTTCGTTCGTATTCAAATAAAGCGTTCAACTTTTCAAAGGGTGTTACTCTTATTGTTGGCGACAATGCTCGGGGGAAAACAAACATTTTAGAGGCAATCGCACTTTTATCTACAGGAATAAGTTTTCGCGCGCAAAAAACAGAAGAAATGGTTCAGTGGGGACACGAAGTGGGCCACGTAAAAGGGTTGGCCTTGGATGAAAAACAAAACGAAACAACGCTAGAAGTTGTTATCACAACGGGGACGGTACACGGAGAGAGGACGCAAAAACGCACATACCGCATTGATGGCGCATCGCGTCGACGAAAAGATTTTATTGGACAGCTCCCCGTTGTGTTATTTCGACCGGAAGATCTTGATTTGATGACCGATGGACCAAGTCTTCGCAGAGCATTTTTAAACGAAGTTCTGTCACAGTCGTTTCCGGAATACCGTAGTTCATTGGAATCATATGAGAAAGCGTTAAAAAGACGGAATCGATTGTTGGATATGCTCCGCGAGGGAGAGGTAACGCGCGCGTCCTTTGCATTTTGGGACCAGTTATTAATCAAACACGGAAATATTGTCACACAACATCGCAGAGATTTTATTGATTTTTTATCCAAGCAGTCCGACTTCCCAATGAACTTTCGAGTAGAGTACGATGCCTCAACCGTATCAGAAAAACGACTTCATCAATATGCGGTTGAAGAGGTTGGTGCCGGTCATACATTAGTCGGTCCACATAAAGACGATTTTCTTGTTTTCTTACATGGAAAAAAAGAAAAGGATCTTATGGTGTACGGTTCTCGTGGTGAGCAGCGTATGGGGGTGTTGTGGTTAAAAATTCAGGAGATGGAATACATAGATAGCGTGCACAAAGAACGACCAACGCTCCTGCTGGATGATATCTTTTCCGAACTTGATAAAAAACATCAACAGATGGTTGTTGAATTAGCACGACATCAGCAAACAATCTTTACCACGACAGAACCGCATTCATTCAAGAAAGACGACGTAACAATGATTGAATTATAAGAACACTTCCGACACCTTACAAACGTATCTTTGTTCGAGTAAAATATTGTTATGAACGTTCAGTCTTACATACAATCAATGCACCTTCCAATAAAAGACTCTCACAAAGGGCAAAATGGGAAGTTATTGTTGATAGGTGGCAGTGAGCTTTTCCATGCTGCAAGTGCATGGAGTTTAGAAACTGCATCGCGGATTGTAGATATGGTGTTTTATTCTTCAGTTCCGGAAAACAACGAACTCATTCATGAAGCAAAAAAGAAATTTTGGGACGGCGTCATTGTTCCGCGTGGTGAAGTACAATCCTACATAGACGAGGCTAACTGCATACTGATTGGCCCAGGTATGACAAGAGATGGGGAGACGGCAACGCTCACAAATATGCTTCTTTCTAAGTATGCGCACAAAAAATGGGTTATAGACGCTGGCGCACTGCAGATGTGCGATCCTTCACTGCTTCAAGAAAACATGATTATTACCCCTCACCACGGTGAGTTCCAACGCGTTTTTCAAAAAGAGGCAAAGACGCAAGACAATGTTATTGAGTGTAGTAAGATTCATAACAATGTTGTGATTTTACTGAAAGGAAAAGAAGATATTGTTGTTTCGGGCGATCGAGTCGAAATGGTTTCTGGTGGAAACGAAGGAATGACCAAGGGAGGAACTGGTGACGTGCTTGCGGGACTTGTTGCCGCGCTTGCATGTACGAACGATCTATATACCTCTGCGGTTGTCGGTAGCTACGTAAACAAAGTTGCAGGTGATGCTCTGTATAAAAACGTTGGACCTTTTTATAACGCCTCAGATCTTGTAAAACAACTCCCGCAAACGATGAATGAACTATTTTTCGCACGTGAGTAGTTCCTGTGAGTTTGGTCTTGAGAATTACCGCAAATCATGCAATAATAACCACCAACAAAGGTGGGGTCAATGTATAAGCCTGTCTATGGCATTTCGAATAATCTTCTCAAGTATATAGGTCGGATAGAGGCGTGCAAAGAGATTATCACAAACGCACCGCTCGTTCCTGCGTGGGAAGCGCATTTTCGTGAGGACGCTGTTGTCCGTTCAATTCATCATGGTACACACATCGAGGGGAATGAGATTACAAAGGAACAAACCGAACGACTTGTCCGTTTGGATGTAGGTAGAAATGAAGAAGCAGGGAAAGTTGCGCAGGATGCTGGTATTTACGCAAAACATCGAGATGTTCAAGAGATTATCAACTATCGTAATGTTCTTGAGTGGATTGATGCAAACGCGAACTCTGGTAAAAAAGAACTCTACGCAGAAAAAACGTTAAAAACTCTCCATGCGGTTGTTGTTGATAAGTTAGCAGCGGAAGGAACTGGTGGAGCGTACCGGAAACAGCAGGTAGTTGTTCGCAGTGTGGATACGGGTGACATTGCTTTCCGCCCACCTATCTCAATAGACGTACCGTTTTTAATAGAAGAGCTTTTTTCTTGGCTCGTTTCTAAAGAGGCGCAGGACATTCACCCTGTTATTCGGGCGGGAATAGTACACTACGAATTGGTACGCATTCATCCATTTGTCGACGGAAACGGTCGCACGGCTCGAGCCATGGCAATGTTAGTACTGTATACAGAGGGATACGATGTAAAACGATTCTTCAGTTTGGAAGAGTATTTTGACAAGGATATTCAGGAATACTATCGAGCGATTTTGTCCGCGCAAGAACACGAGCATCAGGATATAACGTACTGGCTCGAGTACTTTAGTTTTGGTTTAGCGGTTGAGTTGGACCGTATCAAAGAACAGGTACTAAAACTGTCTCAAGATATGCGGTTGAAGAGCAAACTCGGAGCGCAGATAGCTCTTTCAGAACGGCAAATCATACTATTGGAGATTTTGCACACACAAGGAGAAATTACGACCGTAGAGGCAAACGAAGCGCTTCCTCTTGTTTCGACGGACACTATTTTGCGCGATCTGAAAGATCTTATTGAAAAGGGAATTATTAAGAAACACGGTGTAACAAAGGGTGTTATCTACCGACTTGCCGAGTGATGACGGAGCATATTTGCCGCTGGCTGTTCAATGGGCAAGTCTTTTTTTGTTGTGTCACCCAAAAACCACTTCACAACTTTTAGTTGTTCTTCCGCAATATCTGTATATCCGCTCGCAAATGCGCAAAGCATTGTTACGTACTGTTGACGTGCTTCGGATAGAACAGCGTATTCATATTTGGAGTATTTTTTTAGATCATATAACCAGTCAGCCCCATGTCCTCCTTCATGTGCAACAACCCAATAGAATATTTTTAACGCGTCAGCGTGTGGAACGTTGTACTGTTGCGCGAGAAGGTTAACAGATGGGAGAAAGAGAACAGCTTTTCTTGGAAAAGAAACGGGCTGACAAAAAGCGGTGCAGTCTATTTCTTTTTTAAAAAAGAGCGGGTCGTTAATAATATGAATTTCAATTCCACGTGTCCCTTGCAAGTCCGATAGTAAATCAGATTCGGTGTATGTCGGCGTTGTTCCGTTTTGTATTTCTCGCAGCGCTCGCATCGCTTTTTGCTGGAAACCGTACGTGTGATAAAAAGATTCGGAGTACTCGGGATATTTCTCGAGAATATGGGGTCCCAGGGGCGGAAGCTTGAAAAGTTTTTTGTAGTACTCGATTGTCCCATTTGCGGAAGACACCGAAAGAAGTTTTCGAGCAACGTCCATTGCGGATTGTTGACCAAACTGTTCATTTTTTGTTAAAGACATATCAGTCATTTCTATCTAAAGATCATTGTCATTGTAGCATTGCTCTTGACTGTGATACCCTAAAAGCATGACCTTTCAGGATTTTTGTTCCAGACTAGAAAAGATTGAAGCGACAACACTTCGACTTGAAATGACGAAACATTTAGCAGAACTTTTTCGAGACCTACATGAAGGTGAAATTGAAGCTGCATGTTGGCTTCTCTTGGGACGATTGGCACCACTATATGAAAATATTGAGTTTCATTTTGCGGAAAAAATGATGATGCGCGCACTTGCGCATGTTGCAGATAAAAAAAGGCTCACGCACGAAGTTTTAAAAGACGCACATCAACTCGGGTTACTAGGAAGTGATGGATCGAACGAACTTTCATCGGTCAAATCATTATTTAAGCAATTCGGCGATTTGGGTAATGTGGCAGAAAAGCTTATCACTTCTCACGAGCAAGACAGAAGGAATGTTGCTGAGGTGTATGACGAACTCCATGCATTGGCGGTGGAGTCCGGAG